>SKOQ01000192.1 GCA_007119985.1 Marinospirillum sp. | reverse complement strand
TGCAGTTTTTTATACAGATGCTCGCGTAGCTCGGTAAAGAGCTGAGGTGCGCCACTGACTGGATGGGCATCAACAAAGATGGCCAGGTTCATCAGCCCCTTGCCCTCAACGGAGCTGGTCCACTGTTCAAGCCTTTTCTTCCATTGACTGACCGACATGGCCCATTCAGGGTTAGACACCATGATCTTGCCCTTACAGAGGGGATAACCAAAATCGAGCAAGGTTTGAGTAAACTGCTCCATCACCTTGCTGCGTTCTGGCCAATCCAGATCATCTGCGAAAATCAGAGCGTTATCCTGATCTGTTTTGAGGACCTGCTCGCCTCGGCCTTCGCTGCCCATGACCACGAGGCAGACCTTATGGCGAATGTCTTCAGGTACCAGATATTCAAAAGCCTTGGCGATAATGCGGCCATTTAAGGCAGCGAGAAGATCCATCGCAAAACGGATTTTTACGCCTTGCGCCATCAATCCGCTGACCAGATGAGTTGTTCCTTTAGCAGCGCGGGCCAGTTCTTCAAGATTGCTGGCGCGTTCGATCTGCATGCCAATGACGTGAGACTGGCTGGAGAAGAAGCTCAGTACATCTGTCAGCTCAACGAGGCCAGCCAGCTTGGGGCCATTAAAGACCACGACGCGTTGTACCTTGTGGCGCGTCATCAAGACGAGTGCATTAAACAGAAAGTCTTCACTCTGGACAGTGAGCAGGTTGTAGCTGGCCAGCTCGGTGATATCGGTTTCAAGGCTGAGGTTGTTGAGCACGATACCCTCAAGCAGGTCGGTGCGGGTGACCATGCCATACTGGCTGCCTTTGCGGACGAGCAGGCTATCGGCATGCTGTTCACGCATGGTGCGGGTCGCTTCTAAAATGCTGGTGCCAGAATCGAGCAGAACGGGTTCTCTCAGTACCGAACTGCCAACTTTGGCGAGCATAAAGGCCGACATATCGCTGCCGCCTTCACGCTGGCTGCGCCTGCTTTCGAGCAAGCGCGCTTTTTCTGCGAGGGTATTCTGGAAATAGGCGGAAAAAGCGGTATTGGCTTCGAGCAAAGAGAGAAAGACCGCCTTGGGAATCATCCAAGCAATGGTTTCTTCAAGTGTCTGAAAAGTATAGCGGCTGACACCATTGATAATACTGATCGCCCCAAAGATATCCTCGGCAGCATACTCGCGTAGAATGCCAGCTTCAGGGTCTTGCTGCGCTTGGCGTGGATCGATTTCAGCCACCGCGCCCTTCAGGACCACAAAGACATATTCGCTACTCTGCCCTGCCTCAATGACCTTTTCCTTGCTTTCAAAGTAGCCAATATCAAGACGTGTGAGTAGCTGCTGCTGCTGTTCAGCAGTCAAGAGATCAAAGGGCGGGTGGGAGACATCAAACTCATTGCTCATACAGCAGCATCCTTATTATTGTTAGTCTGAGAGCGGGTCTTCAATATGACCTACTAGCAATCTAACAAAGGCAGGACAGACAAAGAAGCTGGACTTTAGTCTTGGCTGGATTGAGAGCCAAACCGACCTGCGCAATACAGCAGGTGCTTGAAGGCGGAGCAAGGCAGTAAGAGGCTGAGCGCTCAGGATCAATGAGTGATCTGGGCGCTCAGTGGTCAGAGATTAGTGGGTTGAGCAGATTGCAAGGCGCAACGGATTGGCTTCAGCCAAATAACTAACTGCTTGAGGGCGGGGCTCTTGATTCGCATTGAAGGGGATGAGTGCACCATCTTGGCAGTTCAGCTGATAGCGCTCCACCTCGAGTAGATCCACATAGGCGCGTTCAAAGTGATAAAGATAGAACTCAGCCAGTGCGCCAGAGCGTTGAATTTGTGCGCTATCTAGGACAGTAAAGCCTGTCGTCATCGGAGCAAGGTAAGTCCAAGGACGCCAAAAATAGCGACTTTCTTGCGTGCTGATGATCACGCTGCCTTCTGGGAGCTGAGCCTGCTTCGTGTTGACCCAGCTGTACTCAATACCCAATTGAAAGGCCAGCATGGCTGCGCCTGCAAAAGCAGGGATGATCCACTTTGGCAATCGGTTGCGACTGAGTTTTCTCAGTAAAAGGGCGACCCCAGCAGCGCCAAGGCCAGCAAAAACAGCAGCAATTAAATGCCAAATCATCGTTAATCTTTCCTTCCTGAATGCAAACGGGCCTCCGTGAGGAAGCCCGAAAGTGATCGATTTAAAAGTGGGCAAACGCACCCACTTTAAGCGGGGTTGGCTTAGTGATCAATAGCCGCACCAGCACCTTTGGGGAAGCGAACGCTTTCCACCAGGTCTTGGATTTCCTGAGGTGGCGCTTTAGTGGCGCTAGAGACTGCAAAGGCAACGCTGAAGTTAATCACGGCACCAATCACACCGAAGGACTGAGGTGCGATACCGAACAACCAGTTATCTGGTGTGTTAGGCAGCATGTTGGTGCCAGGAATGAACAGCCAGCCAAGGTAGGTGAAGATATACAGCAAGGTGGTGACCAAGCCAGCGAGCATACCGGCAATCGCGCCCTTATCGTTCACGCGCTTGGAGAAGATCCCCATCATCAACACTGGGAAGAGTGAAGCACCAGCGATACCAAAGGCCAGAGCCACCGTCTGTGCCGCAAATCCGGGTGGATTCAAGCCGAGGTAGGTTGCCAACAGAATGGCCACTGCCATCGAGATACGTGCCGCCAACATTTCGCCTTTTTCGCTGATACTGGGGTTGATGGTTTTCTTGATCAAGTCATGACTGATCGCAGAAGAAATGGCCAACAATAAGCCGGCTGCAGTTGAGAGAGCAGCAGCAATACCACCGGCGGCAATCAAGCCAATGACCCAACCAGGCAACTGTGCGATTTCAGGGTTGGCGAGAACCAAGATATCGTTGTTGACCGTCAACTCATTGCCTGCCCAGCCGCGTGCTTCTGCAGTTGGTGCAAAGTCAGCATTGGCAGAGTTGTACATCTGGATACGGCCATCATTATTGTGGTCGTTGAAGGTGATCAGGCCTGTTTGTTCCCAAGTCTTAATCCAATCTGGACGCTCTGTATATTCGAGTGCAGGCTGATCAATACCATCAGGATACATGGTGGTGATCAGGTTCAAGCGTGCCATCGAACCCACCGCAGGTGCAGTCAGATAAAGCAGTGCGATGAAGACCAGTGCCCAGCCAGCGGACCAGCGAGCATCAGCAACTTTGGGTACAGTGAAGAAGCGAATGATAACGTGAGGCAGACCCGCTGTACCGACCATCAGCGACATGGTGAAGAGCACCATATTCATCTTGTTGGAAGGATCAGCAGTGTAGGCAGAGAAGCCAAGATCACGCACAAGTTCATCAAGAAGCTGCAGCATGGGCAGGCCAGATTCGACGTGGGTACCGAACATACCAAACATCGGAATCGGGTTGCCGGTCAGCTGCAAAGAGATAAAGACGGCAGGAATGGTGTAAGCAATGATCAGCACGATGTACTGCGCGACCTGCGTATAGGTGATGCCTTTCATACCGCCGAAAACGGCATAGAGGAACACGATTAACGCGGCAATCCAGATACCGGCACTGCTGCTCACTTCAAGGAAGCGAGAGAAGGCTACGCCCGCGCCAGTCATCTGACCGATAACATAGGTCACAGAAGCGATGATCAAGCAGGCAACCGCAATGGTGCGCGCTGTGCTGCTATAGAAGCGATCACCGATAAAGTCAGGCACAGTAAACTTGCCGAACTTGCGCAGGTAAGGCGCCAGAAGCAGCGCAAGAATAACATAGCCACCTGTCCAGCCCATCAGGAAGGAAGACGCAGCGTAACCACCTGATGCCAAAAGGCCCGCCATGGAGATAAAGGAAGCGGCTGACATCCAATCGGCCGCCGTGGCCATACCGTTGGTGACTGGGTGGACCCCGCCGCCAGCGACATAGAATTCTTTTGTTGAGCCAGCACGCGCCCAGATCGCAATCCCGATATACAGCGCGAAGGAGGCCCCAACAAAGAGCAGGTTAATTGCAAATTGACTCATAGTGGCTTACTCCTCAAGGCCGAATTTTTTATCGAGCTGATTCATTTTCCATGCATAGACGAAAATGATCGCGATAAACGATAGAATCGAGCCTTGCTGGGCAAACCAGAAGCCAAGATCCGTTCCACCAACCGCAATGCCAGCCAGCATTGGGCGTAGAAGGATGCCAAAACCAAAAGATACCAGCAGCCAAACGGCAAAACTGATAAAGATCAGGCGAAGGTTCGCCGACCAGTATGCAGCAGCATTGGAGTTATTATCTGCCATAGTGTTGCTCTCCGTTTATTGTTATTGAGAGTGGGGATATCCCGCAGTGCAAGGAGAAGATCCAATTGCATTCTGCAAAATTCAGTGCGGACTGAATAGCCCCGACCTTAGTCTTAAACTAGATTGATGGATTAGTTTTTGTGTTTTATTGCTTATATAACAGCGTGTTAGGTGAATGTGATTCTTTGGTGACAAGGGCAGTGCAGGACAATAGTCTAATCTCTGAAGGTCTTTTTGCTGATCTTCTTGGCGAAGCAGCGCGCTATTTTTCAAGGCTTGAAGCCGTTATATTGTGTGCCTTGTATGCCCTGATGCACTCAGCCCTTTTTTATCCCTTCTTTGAGGTGGTGGACAGACTATGTTTCACAGCTGGCAGCTGATACTTTTTTCCTTACTCTACCTCCTTCTTTTATTTGGGATTGCTTGGCATGGCGATCAGCAAGCCCGCCAGCAGCGGATGCCAGTGGCGCGTCCATGGATTTATAGTCTTGCCCTCGCGGTTTACTGTACTTCATGGACCTTCTATGGTGCTGTAGGGCAAGCGGCGGCTGGCGGCTGGATGTATCTGAGTATTTTTTTGGGCCCCATTTTGACCTATCTGCTGGCTTGGCCTTGGGTGCGTAAACTGTTTCGTGTGAGTAAAGCCCAGAATATCACCTCGATCGCTGATTTTATTGCCTCACGCTATGGTAAATGGCAGCCCTTGGCCGTGATCGTCACGCTCTTTGCCCTTGTGGGAACCTTGCCTTATGTCGCCTTGCAACTTAAGGCAATCAGTATGGCTTACAGCCTATTGACAGAGAATCCAGAAGTGAACTCGGCTGCTGGTCTAGAGGGATTAGGCCAAGAAGCGCTCTTACTGGATACCGCGTTTTATGTGGCCTTGGCTCTGGGCGTCTTTGCTCTGCTGTTTGGTACGCGGCAGGTGAATGCCACTGAGCACCATGAAGGCTTGATGCGGGCGATTGCCTTTGAATCGGTCATTAAAATGGCGGCTTTTTTACTCTTGGGCGGCTTTGTGATTTGGGGGGTCTTCGGTGGTCTTGAGGATTTGATCACTCAGGTGCAACAGCAACGGCCTTTTGCAACAGAACTCGACTATAGCGCATTGAATCAAGGCTTTATCGCGCAGACGCTGCTGGCGATGATGGCGGTGATTTTGTTGCCGCGCATGTTTCATGTCACCGTAGTCGAAAATGCTCATCGAGATGATGCGCGTTACGCCCGCTGGTTTTTGCCTGTGTATTTGTTATTGATTGCGCTCATGGTGATGCCCTTGGCCTTGGCCGGCTTATTGACCTTTGCGCCAGGTAGTGTAGAGCCAGACACCTTTGTTCTTTTGTTGCCGATGGCTTTTGATTCACCCAGCCTGACCTTGGTGGCCTATATTGGTGGTTTCTCAGCGGCGACCAGTATGGTGATTATGACCACCGTGGCGGTGAGCATTATGGTCTCGAATGAAATCGTCATTCCCTTTCTTTTGAAAACGCGTTGGACGCATGGTGGCTCCCACCAGCATTTTGGCCGTGTGGTGGTACTGGTCAGGCGTTTGACGACGGTCTTTATTATTCTGTTGGGCTATCTCACCTACCGCACGATTGCCGAATTTAACTCACTGGCCGCAACAGGTTTTCTGGCTTTTGCTGCGATAGGGCAGTTAGCTCCAGCAGCCCTCGGTGGATTGATCTGGAAGACCGGCAATCGCTGGGGTGTGCTGAGCGGTCTTATCTTGGGCGGCTTTTTTTGGGCCTACACTCTGCTGCTGCCTAGCTTAGAAATGGCGGGTTTGGTGAGCCATCAGCTACTCACACATGGCCCTTGGGGTGTGGCTTGGTTGAGACCGACAGCCTTGCTTGGTTTAGATCAGTTGGATTTCTTTACGCAAGGCGTGCTGTGGAGCTTAGGAAGTAACCTGCTCGCTTATATTCTGGTCTCGCGCTTAACGCGCCAAAGAGTGATCGATCGTATCCAAGCCTCTGCCTTTGTTGATAGCTTGGAGCCGAAGGTTGTCAAGGCCCCGCGTCCCTGGCAGGGGGCCACCAAGCTGGGCGATTTGCGTGTCGTCGCTGAGCGTTTTGTCGGCCAGGAGGTAGTAGACCGTGCTTTCTATGACTATGCCTTTAAGCGGGGCTTAGAGCCGCTGAAGAATGAAGATCCAGCCAGTATTGAATTAATCCAGCTGACCGAGCGTCTGCTGGCCGGTGTCTTGGGGGCATCTTCGGCACGAGTGGTCATGAGTTCAGCCTTGCAAGGCAAGGAGATCAAAATCTCGGATGTGATCTCGATTGTCGATGAAGCTTCGCAAGTGTTGGAGTTTAACCGTAGCCTCTTACAATCAACGATAGAAAACCTCTCTCAAGGGGTGAGCGTGGTGGATAAACACCTGAATTTGGTGGTGTGGAATCAGCGTTATCTGGAGCTTTTTCACTTTCCTGATCATTTTATTCGTGTTGGCCGCCCCGCGATTGAAATCTTTCGCTATAACGCTGAACGTGGAGAGTATGGCCCCGGTGATCCTGAGGCCCATGTGCAGCAGTTAATGGAGAATATCCGCGAAGGCCAGCCCCACTCTTATATCCGCTATCGTAAGGATGGTAGTGTCTT
>SKOQ01000056.1 GCA_007119985.1 Marinospirillum sp. | reverse complement strand
TGGAGGCTCTGGCAGAAATCGGACCGAACTTTATCCTGAACCTGGCCTTAAGTGATGCAGCGCAGCTGCTCACCAGCCCTCGTGCCACGGTCTTCGTATATGCCGTTTCAGATCGAGGTGGTGCGCCCGTGGCGGCAACGCGGATTCGTGCTGGCGATCTACCAACAGCAGTGCGCTTGAGCGATGAGCAGGCGATGGCGCCAACCAATAACCTCTCCTCAGCGCAGCGCGTGAAGCTCTTTGCACGGATCTCGATGAGCGGTACTTTAGAAGCCCAAGAGGGTGATTGGCAGGGCGAAAGTGACTGGTTTGAAGTGGATGGCACTCAGCAGGTCGAGTTATTAATCAATCGTCAGTTATAATAGGCGGTTATCTAAACTCGAATGAGCTGATTTTCTCCCATGCGCTTAAAAGCCATTAAACTGGCGGGGTTCAAGTCTTTTGTGGACCCCACCACTGTGACCTTCAAAAGCCAAATGACTGCGGTTGTTGGGCCAAATGGTTGTGGCAAATCCAATATCATTGACGCCGTGCGCTGGGTGATGGGCGAATCTTCGGCCAAGTACCTGCGCGGTGAGTCGATGACCGATGTCATTTTTAATGGCTCCCAGCAGCGTAAACCGGTCAGCCAAGCCTCGATCGAACTGGTGTTTGATAACCGTGAGGGTCGCTTAGGCGGCCCTTATGCCGATTATGCTGAGTTGGCGGTCAAGCGTTTGGTGACGCGTGATGGCCAGTCCAACTATTACCTCAACGGCAGTAAATGTCGCCGGCGTGATATTACCGATCTGTTTCTGGGTACCGGCCTCGGTGCGCGTAGCTATGCCATTATTGAACAGGGCATGATCTCGCGCCTGATCGAAGCACGTCCTGAAGAGTTGCGCGTTTACCTCGAAGAAGCCGCTGGCATTTCCAAATACAAAGAGCGGCGCAAAGAAACCGAAAGCCGGATTCGTCGTACGCAAGAAAACCTAGAGCGCTTGGATGATGTGCGTGAAGAGCTAGCGCGCCAGCTAGAGCGCTTAGGTCGCCAAGCCGCAGCGGCCCAGCGTTATCAAGAGCTTCGACGCCAAGAGCGACGCTTGAAAGCCGAACTGGCGGTGATGCGCTGGCGTACAGCAGATCAGCAGCTCCAGCTTAAGCTAGAGGCGATACGTCGTTTAGAAGTAGAAAAAGAAGCCGAGTTGGCTCTGCTACGTCAGGGAGAGGCGCAGCTTGAGGCGCGACGTGAAGCGCAGACGCAGGCTGCCGCCGAATTGGAAGCGGCGCAACAACAGCTCAATCAATACGATCTTCAGATTGCTCGTCTAGAGCAGGGCTTGCAGCATCAACGCCAACGTGAACGCCAACTGCAGCAGCATCTTGAAGAAGCCCAGCAGCAGCGTGCTCAGGTTGAGGCAGCCCTGGCGGCAGACCAAGCGCAGTTGAGTGAAATTCAACAGACACTGGTTGAACTCGCGCCGCAAGTTGAACAGCTGCAAGAAGCTGAGCAACAACAACTGGCCGTACAAGATGAACTCGAACAAGCCTATCAACAACTTCAAGAAACTTGGGAGATCTTCCATCGGCAAGCGGATGCTGAGCAGCAGCGCGCGACTTTAGCCCAGGCCAAAATTCAGCAGCTAGAGGCACAGCGCCAACGCTTAGCACAACAAGAAGAGCGCTTAAAACAGCAACAGGCCGTGGAACAAGATGGCTTGACAGCAGCGCGACTTGAGGAAGTCGAGCTTGAGCGTGAAGCCAGTCAAGAAACACTATTCGCGCTTCAAGAAGAGCAGCAAGCGCTTCACATGCAGCACGAACAGCTGGAGCAACAAGCCAAAGAGCAGCGCCAACTTCAACACCAGCAGGCCACGCAGCTTCAGCAGCAACAGGGCCGCTTGGCTTCGTTGCAAGCCTTGCAGCAAGCGGAGCTGGAAGGCCAGGATGCAGTCCTAGAAGCCTGGTTGGTCGAGCAAGGCTTGAACCGTTATCCGCGCTTAGGGGCTTGGCTTGAGGTACCACAGGGTTGGGAGAAGGCTTTTGAAGTTGCACTGGGCCCTGCCTTACAATCTTTTTTACTACCGCCGAAGCAAACCGCTGCCCAAGTGTGGCACTGCCCTCCTAGCGGCGAGGTGAGCTGGTTCATGCAACCAGAGGCCGATGCTTTAGGGGGGGCTTCGCTCCAAGATCATGAGTCTGCTTCTTTGGTTGCTTTATTGGATCAAGCCCCATCTTTGCCGCTGTCCGTGCGCCATCTTCTATCAACTTATCGTCCGATTGAATCGCTTGATGCTGCTTTGGCGCGCCAAGCAGAATTGGCGACAGGTGAAGCATGGATGACTCCCGGTGGGGATCGTGTGCTCGCCGATGGTGGGATGTTGTTGGCAACCCAGCAAAGTGCAAGTGGCTTGTTGTTGCGTCAAAAAGCGCTTCGAGATTTAGAAGAGCAGGTTCAGCTTCTTGAAGAAGCCTATGCCGAGACTGAAGAGCAGCAAGAGACGATTCAGCAGCGCCTTGAGCAACTGCAAGAGCAACAGCAGCAAGGTCAACAAGCTGTGCAGATCGAGCAGCAAAAGCTTAGTCAGTGGATGGCCGAGCAGGCTCGCCTCAGTGAGCAACAGCGCTATGCTCAAGAGCAGCAGAGACAGCGACAAGCGCAGGCTGCTGAGCTGGCTGCTGAGCGTGATGAGCTCAATGAGCAGCTTCAGTTGGTACGCGAGGAGTGGGAAGAAGCTTTGCTACAGTTGGAAGCTCACGCCGAAGAACGAGCTCAGCTGGATGCCGAGCGTCAGCAGTTGCGTGCCGAGCGTGAAGCGCAAAAAATCCAGCAGCGCAGTATGACCGGCCAATGGCAAGCAGCGCAGCTCAAATATCAAGAGCTCAAAACTCAGGAGCAGGCTTGTCAGCAGGCGATGCAGCGTTTAACGGAGCAAAGACAACGCCATGTTGAGCAAACCGAACAGCTCCAACTGGACTTAGAGCAGCTACGTGATCCTGATGATCTTCAGCTGGCTGAGTTAGAAGAACTGCTCGAGCGTCGCTTAGATCAAGAAGAGCAGGTCGGACACATCCGCCAGATCTTCCAGCAGGAACAAGAGGCCCAGAAACAGCTTGAGCAGCAGCGCCAAGGCCATGAAAAGCGCCTAGAAATTCAGCGTCAAGAGTTAGAAGAACTGCGCCTTCAACAGCAATCACTGATGGTGCAAAGAGATCACCACCTAGAGCATCTACAGCAAGAAGGCCTAAGTTTAAAGGATGTACTGGCTGAACTCAGTGACGCGGCTTGTGAATCAGAATGGCAAGAGGCGCTCCATAAAGCACAAGAGCAGATACGTCGTCTTGGCGCGATCAACCTAGCGGCAATAGAAGAGTATGACCAGCAGGCTGAGCGCAAAAACTACCTCGATGCGCAAAATGCAGAACTTTGTGACGCGCTGGAAACACTCGATCAAGCGATCAAGCGTATCGATCGTGAAACACGCCAGCGCTTTAAAGACACTTTTAATCAGGTGAATCAAGGCCTTCAGACACTCTTTCCAAAGGTCTTTGGGGGTGGTGCAGCCTGGTTACAGTTGACAGGAGAAGATCTTCTGGAAACCGGTGTCAGCATTATGGCGCGCCCACCTGGGAAGAAAAATGCAACGATTCATCTGCTTTCAGGTGGAGAAAAAGCACTGACCGCGCTGGCGCTGGTCTTCTCTATTTTTGAGCTGAATCCAGCCCCCTTTTGTATGCTGGATGAGGTTGATGCACCACTGGATGATACCAATGTCGGACGCTATGCCGCCTTGGTGAAGGAGATGTCTAGCCGCATCCAGTTTATTTACATTACGCACAATAAGCAGGCCATGGAAAGTGCCGAACAGCTGATGGGGGTCACCATGCAAGAGCCAGGTGTCTCGCGTTTAGTCAGTGTCGATTTAGAGGAAGCAGCGGCTTTAGTCGGTGAAGACTAGCTAAGCAGCGGCCTTGCTTGCAGTTTTCGCTATTCGCATTGCAGCAAAGTTGCTAATATCGACCGCTCGAACAGTCAGTTTCAATGCTAGGTCGCAGCGTATTCAGTAGGAAGGTGAGTATTGTTATGGGGTTGCAGTTAGGGTTACTCGGTTTGGGTTTGGCTGTGTTTGCGCTCATCCTTTGGGATGCCTTGCGTCGTCGTCGACGTGCGGCTGAAGAAGCTGAGCAGGAGGCAGATGAACTGGACCCAGAAGAGCAGGCGCGCCGTGAACAGCTTGAGCGAGAGCTGCCGAGCCTAGCGGCCTCAGAACAGCCACGGACACGTCAGGATTTGGATCCTCTCTTTGATCATATTGAAGTCTTTGATGATGACCCTATCCCTGTCTTGACGCAAAAAACGCCTTCTCCAGCTCAGATGCTATCCGAAGAGCAGGACAGCAGCGCAGCAGAAGAGGTTCCTTTTAAGCCCAGTTTAGAAAGCATGCGCGCGCTCTTTTCCTACGATCCTGGCTTTGCTGAAGCCTCTCAGGTTGCTGCCCAAGAGCGTCAGCAGAATGAGCCAGCAGAGCATCTCATGCCATCTGATGTCGAGTCGACAGAAGAAGTAGCCTGGTCCGAGGCCGCTGATCCAATGGACTTACCGGCTCCATCTGATGTTGGCATGGCCGCAGTAGAAACCGATCAGAGCGATTTGGTTGATCTGCATCTAACGCCACCGAATCCGGCTCAGAGTAGGGCGTCGCAGACGCATGAGCAGACTGCGCAGCAGGATCTGACTGAAGCGGTGACTGAGCTGGAAAAAAGCACTTGGAAGTCCGCAGAAGAATTTATCACCTTAAATGTGACGGCCCAGCCGGGCCAGTTATTTAGCGGCGCACTCTTGCTGAAGGTCGCGCAGACCATCGGCCTAGAGCTCAGCGCCAATGGTTTTTACCACTATATTGAGCCACAAGGCACAGGTCTTGGCTATTCTTTGATGAATATGTACAGTCCAGGGCGCTTTGATCCTTCGCAACTGGATCAAGTGGCGACCAGCGGGCTGGTTTTAGTGATGCCTTTGCCTGGCCCCAAGGACCCCAAGCAGGTATTTGAGCGCATGCTGGCGACAGCGCAGATTTTTGAGCATAACCTGCAGGCTGAATTGCAAGATGAGCAGCGCAGTAATCTGACTCAGCAAACCATCGAGCACTATCGCCAGCGTATTCAAGATTTTGAGCGCCAGAGACGTTTGAAGAAAATGAAGGCAGGTCGCCACGATGCTGCTGCTCCTTAGTTAAAGTGAATGAACCCCCATGAGTCTGTCCTCTCTTGATGCGGCATCAGCAAGCCGCTACCAGCAGCTGATCCAGCAGCTTCACTATCATAATTATCGCTATCATGTGCTGGATGATCCAGTTGTGCCAGATAGTGAATATGATCAACTTTATCGTGAGCTGCAGCAGCTCGAAAGCGATTACCCTCAGTTGATGGATCCCTACTCACCGACCCAGCGTGTTGGTGCGCAGCCTTTAAATCGTTTTCCTGAAGTCCAGCATCAGGTGCCAATGCTGTCTTTGGGTAATGTGTTTGATGCTCAAGGGCTGAGCGGTTTTGTTCGGCGAGTCGAGCAGGCGCTGGAAGATCTCGGGCGTGCTGACCAGCCACTGGAGTTTTGCTGCGAACCTAAACTCGATGGTCTGGCCGTCAGCCTGATTTATCAGAACGGGCGCTTAGTGCAAGGCGTCACCCGGGGGGATGGGCAGAGCGGCGAAGGGATTACCGAAAACTTGAAAACCCTCGCCAGCATTCCGCTGCTGCTCCAAGGCGAAGCCTACCCTGAATATCTTGAAGTGCGCGGTGAAGTCTATATGCTGCGCAGCGCTTTTGAGGCGATGAATGCTCGAGCGCGTGAACAGGAGAGCAAGATTTTTGCCAACCCGCGTAATGCCGCCGCAGGCAGCCTACGCCAGCTTGATCCACGTATCACGGCCCAGCGCCCGCTCATTTTTACTGCCTACCAAGTCGCGCAGGTCAGTCAAGACATCACGTTAGAAACCCACTATGCAGCCATGCAGCAGCTTGAGGCTTGGGGATTCAAGATCAGTCGCCAACTGCAACTGGTGCAAGGCGAGCAGGGCTTGATCGACTACTGCGAGCAATTAGCGCAGCAGCGCGATGCCTTGCCTTTTGATATCGATGGTGCCGTTCTCAAGTTGAATAACCTGCGTTTACAGGCTGAGCTGGGTTTTCGCTCACGTGAACCGCGCTGGGCCGTGGCGTATAAATATCCCGCGCAAGAAGAAACCACTCAGGTACTGGATGTGGAGTTTCAGGTCGGGCGTACAGGGGCGATTACGCCTGTCGCACGCTTAGCGCCGGTGCAGGTGGCGGGGGTGATGGTCTCCAATGCGACCTTGCATAATATGGATGAAATCGCGCGTCTCGATCTGCGCCGTGGTGATCATGTCATCATACGTCGAGCCGGTGATGTGATTCCTCAGGTGGTGCGTGTGCGCTTGGATCAGCGCCCAGCTGAGACTGAGGTCATCGTGCCACCCAAGGTATGCCCTGTTTGTGAATCTCAGGTTGAGCGTGCTGAAGGCGAGGCAGTTTATCGTTGCACGGGCGGCTTGTATTGTGCTGCCCAGCGCAAAGAAGCCCTCAAGCACTTTGCCAGTCGCAAGGCGTTAGATATTGAAGGCTTAGGTGAGAAGCTGATTGATCAGTTGGTCGAAAAGCAGTGGGTCACCACACCTGCCGATCTCTACCAGCTGACCAGTGAACAGTTGAGCGAGCTAGAACGCATGGGCCCCAAATCAGCAGCGAATCTTGTTGCTGCTATCGAAAAGAGCAAGCAGACCAGTTTGGCTCGCTTTATCTATGCACTGGGTATCCGCGAAGTGGGTGAAACCACAGCCGCCAATCTTGCCCGTCATTTTGGTCAGCTTGAACTGCTGATGCAGGCTGATCTGGAGGCTTTGCTCAGTGTTGAGGATATCGGCCCGATTGTGGCGCAGCATCTTTTGGCCTTTTTTGCCGAACCCCATAATCGAGCCACCCTTGATCAGCTAAGACAAGCCGGTGTGCACTGGCCTGAAGTCAGTCGGCAGCGTGAAGACCTGCCCTTGGCTGGGCAAACCTGGGTGCTGACAGGCAGCTTAGAAAGTCTGACACGGGATCAAGCCAAGGCGCGCCTAGAAGCACTAGGTGCCAAGGTCTCAGGGAGTATTTCGAAAAAAACGACTCGGCTGGTGGCTGGTGCAGCGGCAGGGTCTAAGCTGATGAAGGCCGAAAGCCTAGGGGTGCCCGTGATGGATGAAGCGCAATTGCTTGCGCAGTTGGCTGAGTTGGAAGCCTGATGATAAAAAAAGCCTGCTAGCAATAGCAGGCTTTTTTAGATGTGCAGATATTGATCAATACTCAATATGATGAATCAACCGGCCGTTCAATTAAGATGGTCGGCTCAATTCTTCAGCTGTGCTGATCGCTTCTTGTGATTTGTTCTTCTTGGCTATTTTTTCTACATTCAATGCAATAGAAAGCATAAGGATCAAGGATTCTTTCAATAACGACATCAGAATAACAGCAAAATAGCTGTAAATTAATATAGTGATGGCTGATGCTAAGCCTGCACTGAAGCTCCAGTTAATCGAGATGCTGACTAAAGTAATGACGGCAGACAAAATACCCACAAACCAAGACAGGAAGATGGCTGCATCCCAAGAGGATTTAAACCACTCAAAAACAGGGAACTCAGATTTTTCTGTGCTGACGCTCTTGGCTTCTTTTTTAGCCAGACGTGTTTCTGATAAACGAGAAGCTGCTCCTGACCAGATCTCCCAAGGGATGGTAAAGAGGCGGACAACAATCAATAGAAGTGCTTGAATTACGGCGGGAAGAAGCTGGTCCTTAATTTGTGGTGCTGACATTTTATAAATTCCTTGAATGGCTTGCGCTTAAAAATTAGATAGATCAGTGAAAACATAACTGCACCAAGATTCTAATCTTCCTGTGCATATAAAACTAGAGGGTTTTTAAGAATAGATCTTTTTTGTGATCCTGATCTCGATATGTCATAAGAAAAGATAGACATGGCTCCCTTAGGTTTAATGATCAGATCTGCTAAGATGGCTGCTTTTTGCGGCTGGAGATCACCCCATGCATCAGCGTTTTGTGGAAATTCCTTTCGGTCTTCTTGAAACGGCGACCCTAGATCAGCTGCTGTCTGTTTTTGTGACGCGCCAAGGGTATGATTCGACCGCTTTAGAGCAGGTAGATCAATGGGTTGCGCAGCTGAGAACACAGCTGCAACGCGGTGAGTTGGTGATCATGCATGATATTGAAACTGAATCGACGGAGGTCATGACCTTGCAACAGGCCAAAAGCTTTGCACAGGGTCTGAAAGAAGAATGAAATTGACTGAATTTGCAACCCAGTTTTCTGCTCAGGCAGGGATCAATAGTTTAATGGAAGATCTGGGTAAGGCGATGGCCGGTGACCAGCCCATGATTATGATGGGCGGCGGTAATCCCGGCCACTTTGCGCCAGTTCAGGAGCGTTTGCGCGCTGAGCTACAAGGGATTACTGAGCAGCCAGAGGCCTTTGCGCGTTTGATCGGTCAGTATGATGCCCCGCAAGGAGAGGCGCGCTTTATTGAGGCGCTGGTTGATCTACTCAATCGCACTTATCAATGGGATTTAACTCCCGCCCACATCGCGCTGACTAACGGGAGTCAGGCTGCCTTTTTTATGCTATTTAATCTCTTGGCGGGCAAGACCCTTGAGGGTCAGCAACGCCAGATTCTTTTTCCACTTGCGCCAGAATATTTAGGCTATGCCGATGCGGGATTAACGCCGAATTTATTTCGCAGTGTGCGGCCGCAGATCGAGCAGCTAGATGCCCATACTTTTAAATATCGTGTTGATTTTGATCGGTTACAGCTCGATGAGTCAGTGGGTGCCCTGTGTGTATCGCGCCCCACCAATCCAACGGGCAATGTGTTAACGGATGATGAGATACATCAGCTGCATGCACTGGCCAAAACTTGGGATATCCCACTGATTATTGATGGTGCTTATGGCAGCCCCTTTCCTGAGCTGATTTATACTCAGGTTGAGCCCTTCTGGGATGAGCAGATCATTCTTTGTTTAAGCCTTTCTAAGCTAGGATTACCGGCTGCGCGTACAGGTATTGTGATTGCGCGCCCTGAATTGATTCGAGCGCTAAGTGGAGCGAACGCGATTTTAAATCTCGCGACTGGCAGCTTTGGCCCGCAATTGATGGAAGGGCTGGTGCGCTCTGGAGAGATCCTGACGCTGAGCCGTGAGCAGGTGAAGCCTTGGTATGAGGCTAAGATGCATCAGGCTGTTGCGGTGCTGAAAGACGCGATGGGCGAAGACTGCCCGTGGATGCTGCATCAACCTGAGGGCGCGATGTTCCTTTGGTTGTGGTTCCCAGGCTTGCCGATCACCAGCCAAGAGCTGTATCTGCGTTTAAAAGCCCGTGGTGTATTGGTGGTCTCTGGGCATTATTTCTTTCCTGGTTTGCCGGATGAGAGCTGGCCGCATCGTCACGAGTGCTTGCGTGTGACCTACTCACAAGAGCCAGAACAGGTGGCCCAAGGCTTGCGGATTCTGGCTGAAGAGGTCAAGAGGGCCTATGCGCAGGCTCCTTCGGTTAGGGATGGTGTCGCGCTGGCCTAGTAATCGATCCGCCAGAAGAAATCGAGTGAGCTCTCAATTGAGCTCACTGCTTCAACATAAAAACGGCGTGAAAACTCATAACGTACCGCAAAGCGCGAGATTTCCTCATAAATGCCGACCCCATAGCTGACACTGAGGCGGCTGTTCAAATAGCCGGAAGCCACCAAGCTGGCTTGGCTGCCATCACCTTCTGTTGCCAGTTCAAACTCACGTATCCCCAAGGCGCTGCCCAGGCGTTCGGTGAGGCCAGAAGCACCACTTAAGCCCAAAGATAGCGCTGCTGTATTGAGCGCATTCTCATCGCGTTCGGTTTGCAGTGGTCGGCCCAGCACCAGATAGGCCAGCGCTTCTTCTGGTGCCAGTGCTGGTTCAGAGAAGATCTCTGTTTCGAGTTGATCTATCCGTCCGGTCACACGCACCCCAGCGGTGACCTCACCCACACTGCGGATGGCTTCAATATCGACAAACGGCAGATCAGCCGGCCCTGTAAAGGTCAGCCGAGCGCGACGCAGTTGTAAATCCTGCCCAAAAGATTGGTAAACACCATCGACCAGACTCAGCTCGCCGCGCACCTGTTGATCCTGTGTCACTCTAAGGCGGCCACTGACTCCAGCTTCTAAGCCGAGTGCTTCCAATAGCAGCTGATCCGGCCCCAGGCGCAGGTCTAAATCCATAGTGAAGGGGAAGCTGGCGCTTGGCGGAGGGGCCGCTGGGCCGATCACCCTGGCATCACTGGAGATCTTTTGCGCCTGTGCGGGGAGTCCACGCACCTCAATCAACCCGCGTGGGAGATGGATGTCACCACTGAGGTGGGCTTGTGTGGTGTTGGCTTCGAGCTGAAGTTGGCTATTGGCCACAACCTGCCCATAGGGATCAAAACGCAGCGCCAGATTATTGCCTTCTAGGGTGAGCAGGGCTTCCCATTCTGGCCGCCAGCGGATCTGGCCGTTGAAGGCGCCTGTGCCACTGGGTGAGGTAAGGTACTGGCCTTCGAGCCAAGCGTGATCACCATCCAGAGTCAGCTCCGCTTCGAGTTGACTAAGTGCGGTGGGCCAGAGGCGATCCTGCGCGCTGACCTGCTCAAGCCGCAGTTCTCCAAAGAGTTCAGGCTGCCTTAATGGGCCACGCAGGTAGATATCACCTTCTAATTGGCCAGTGAGTTCATCCAGTTCAATAAAGGGGGCCAGCAGCAAAAGCTGCATATCTTGTACACTGACTTGGGCATCGAGGAGCAGGTCGCCAGAAGACGAGCGATCCATCCGGCTGTCGAGGCGTAGCTCACCTAGCTCCGGGCCTTGTAACCAAAAACGGCTGGTCAGGGCATCGCGCAGCAGATGAAGATCCAGATGCAGTTCTTGATAAGCAAAGGTCAGCCATAAAGGGGTGGCGTTCAGCGGGTCCTCGCTCAGCACTTGGAACTGGCTCGCCGGTGCATCTAGGGCCAGACTCAGTGCAAGAAATTCATCCCAAGCCGCAACCAGATGGGCTTCCAGCTGTCCCTCCCAACGAAAATCCTCTGGCCAGAGAAAGGCCCAGTCCTCAAGCTGAATTGGGCTGCTCATATAGTGCAGCTGGGGGCCAGTTTGCCAGCCACCAGCAAAATGCAAACTCAGAGGCTGGTCTTCATAGGTCAGTGCCAAATGGAGCTGGTGTGCGCTGGGTTCACCTTCCAGCGCAAAACGCAAGGTCTCAAAACTCAGCGGTTGGCTCGACTGAGCGGCCTCTTGCTGTCGTAGGCTGGCTAGATTGAGCTCCAGCATCAGTGGCAGAGTGGGGCGTCTGGCTTGCCAGACTTGATTCCAGGTTAGCCCCTCTAGCTGCCAGTCTTGCCAGTGCAACTGGTGACTGGTGAGCGTCGTCTGAAGCTCGGTTTCAGCCAGCCAAGCGAGCGCTGTGCTCTGTTCAAGCGCTTGCAATGGAAAGAGCGGCCAAGCGGGGGCGTTGATCTGTCCTTCCAGTGTCAGATCTCCTTGCATCTCGAGCCAAGGCAGATCCTCTAATCTGAGCCAATCGAGATCAAAGCTGGTGCGCCATTGGTGCTGATTGAAGCTCGCGCTGAGCAGTAAGGACTGATCTGCCTGCGCCAGCTGAATAAAATCGAGTGTCAGCTGGTAGGCTTCAGGCTCCTCGGCTGACCAGAGCAAGCTCGCACGACTCTGGAGTGACCAGGTTTGGTTGCTGGCCCAAGAGCCAGTGAGCTCGGCCTGTGCGCTTAGCTGCTGATGCTGCCACTGGGCCTGTAAGTGCAGCTGATCATCCACCTTGGGTAAGACATCCTGCAACTGAGTGACCTGCTCGGAGGTCAGAGGCGCACTGGCAAGGAACCCGTCCACGGGTGAGGTGGCCAGCAGCTGGCTCAGCTCCAAGAGCTGGAGCTGGAGCTGGGTCTCTGGCCAGTGATCTTGACGCCAGGAGGCCCAGTGGCTCTGGCCTTGGAGTGCGATCCGGCCCGTCTCTGACCAGGACAGCGCCAGATCATCCAACCAGAGGAACTCCGTGTCCAGCGTGAGCGCGAGCTGATGGTTTAAGGGCAGCTGATCGATCAGCCATTGCCCTTGGCTATCGAGGTGCCATCCTTGCCCTGCATGACCGCGCAGACTGAGTTGGAGCTGATTCAGGGTGAGTTTTTCAAGCGGGGCTTGTGGCCAGAAGTGTATGGCCCAGGGCGTCAGTTCGAGCTCTTGCGCCTGAAGCTCGAGTGCCAGTGGCCAGTGTTGGCGCTGTAAATCGATCTCGGCCCAGACATGCAGCTGTTGTTGCTGATCCTGTAAATCCAGATGCAAAAAATCCAGCAGTGCGCCATGGGCTTCTAACGTCAGAGCATGTCCCTGATAGTGGCTGGTCAGTGTGGCGTGCAATGGCCAGCGCTGCTGAGGTTGGAGCTCCCCAGTGAGCTCGAGTGCAGCAAGATCGCTCGGCCAAAGAGGGCTACTCAGTTGAAGTTGGGCAAGACGAAGTTGATCTTGCTGCCAGCTGGCGCTGAGCTGGATTCCATCGCTGAGCTGTGTCTGGTTCCAGCTGAGTTGCTGGATCAGTAGATGATCCAATTGGATATTCAGTGGGAGATGCAGGTCGCCAAGGCTCAGGGGTTCAAGCTGCGGTAGACCCAACAAGGGTGCATCGCTGGCTGCTGGTGTGGGCGCTGGGTGATCTGGACGCGTGATCTGTAAGTGATGGATCTGGATTGACCTGAGGCAGGCTGTGCGTTGTAAGAGGCAGCTGAGATCCCACTCAATGTGCAGATCAGAGATATCCAGTGCCGAAAAGGGTAGCGCCAGATCCAAGGCACTGGCCTCCCATTGCAGCTGATCGACCTGCCAGCGATGCGCCAATTGGCCCTCAAAGCCAGTCAGCTCAACACCGGGGATCTGGCGCAACGCCCAGCTACCGCCCGCTTCAGTGAAGAGTAGCCAGCTGGCCAACAGCAGCAGAACCAAGCTAGTGACACTGAGACTGGCCGCAATCAGGCGCACCATCCAGCCCAGCAGCAGGCGCAGTAGAAAACTGGGCAGCAGCCAGCATCTTTGCAAGCGATGTCGCCAGCGCAGCCAATTGACACGGCTCATAAATCTGGCCCCATTGAAAAATGGATGCGCCAGCCGCCCTGTTCATCATCCAGTCCATAGGCGACATCTAGCTTGATCGGCCCAACCAGTGAAATCCAGCGAAGGCCAGTGCCTATACCGACCTTGGGTTCAAGCAATTCATTCGGCGTACGGGTGGCCTGGCCTGCATCCACATAGCCAGCCCAGCGCCAACGATCACTAAACTGATACTGGTACTCCAGCGTGGAGCTGATCAGATAGCGGCCTCCGACCAGTTCATCGCGGCTATTGCGTGGTGCTAAATCTTGATAGGCATAGCCGCGCACGCTTTGATCGCCACCGGCATAAAAGCGCAAAGAGGCTGGGATGCGGTCAAAGTTGTTGGTGGCCAGACCACCCAGCTGGAGGCGGGCTAAAAATCGATGTTGTAAGCGCCAGGTGGTCAGCGCCTTAGCCGCCAGCTGGAGTTGGAGCAGATCGACATCAGAGAGTAGAGTCTCGCGGCTGCCAAGGAGATCCATTTGCAAGCGATAGCCTCTTTGTGGATCAAGAGGCCGATCACGCTGGACGCGCGCGTAACTCAGGCCAGGCAGGGTCAACCAGGTGGCGTCTTCGGTTTCACCGACACGAAAATCCTCGCGCTCACCACGCAGTGAAATGACGCGATCCCATTGATTGGCTTGACGATGATGCCAAGCCAAGCCCGCACCATAGCGTAGGCTTTCTTGCTCATCAAAGCTTTCTTGCGTGATCGAGCTGGTCAACCTAAGGCGATCTGTGGCTGGGCGGCCAAGGGGTTTTTGCCACCAGAGTTCGAGTCCTTGGCGGGGCTCCGACACTTCGGTCTCAAAGCCACGACTAAAGCCCTGCGTATTCATCCAATGCTGAGTCCATTGCGCGGTCACGCGCGGGCCAATATCAGTGGAATAGCCCAGACCTAGATTCAAGGTGCGCGGAGCGCGCATACGCAACTGGGCCTCAACACGCAATTGATGGGGTGTGGATTCATTCTCTTGGGTTTCGAGTAGCACTTCCTGAAAATAACCACTGGCGCGCAGATCACGGTTTAAATCAGCCAGCCATTGAATGTGATAGGGCGTACCGGGAGCAAAGCGGACGAAGCGCTGTAAAAAATCATCACTCAGCTCGCCTTCGTGCAGAAAAACCACCTCACCGAGCTGATAACGGGGGCCAGGATCAAAATGCAGATGGACGTCTGCGATCCCTTGTTCGGGATCAATCAACATTTCATGGCGTGTAAAGCGATAGGAGAAGTAACCCAGCTCCAGTGCTTGATTGCGCAGGCTGCGCTTGGCTGCCTCATAGGCTTGGTGGCTGAGGCGTTGCCCTGTTCTCAGCTGTTCGGGTTGCGGCAGGGTAATCAGTGTGTCTGTGGCATTCAGTAGCTGGAGATCGATCTGGCCAAAGCGCACTGGCTCACCAGGTTGAATACGGATCAGCAGGCTGGCCGGCGTGCCTTCTTCCACACTCAAAAAGATCTCAGATTGATAATAGCCCAGAGCCTCTAAGGCAGCTTGGGTTTGACGGCGTGCATAGTGGGCGAAGCGGCGCATTTCACGCGTATTGCGCGGGCTGACTTCACCGAGGTAAGCCAGCACATTCTGCTCGATCTCGCGCTGAGGCGGATTGATTTCGAGACGAACCTGCGCCGCAAGAGGTGCACTGATCAGCAGCAGTAAAAAAAGCAGCCCAAGAGCAGCCATCCGATCCTGCATGGGCTGCGATGAGATGCGATCGTTGGCCGCAACGCCAATAGGCATGTGGACGCCTAATGCAGAATTTTGATACTGCTGACATCATCCTGAGCAGGTTGATTCTTTTTAGGCTTGGGCGTGATATAGCCCACGCGCTCTGTTTCGGGCACCTGATTGACGACCTCATAGCGCAAAATAGCTTCCATACTAATTTCACGCTGCTCAGCGGTCAGGGCCTGGCCATTTGGCCACTTGCCGAGTTCAACGCCCCGCTTGAGCGCGAGATAAATTTCGGGCGACATTTTTTCAATCATTTCAGCAAAAGTCATGATGCATTCCTATGAAAACGCAGGGGAAGTAAAGCAAACAGCAAGCCAGCGATCAGCCCGCCTAAGTGGGCTTCATTGGCCATGTTGAGGCCGAAACTCTGTGCCCAGGGGGTCATCCCCAGTAGCATCCAGCCCAGCATAAAGGCCACCAGTGCTGAAGGGATCTCCAGACCAGAGCGTGGTAGGCGGCGGCTGAGCAGCCAAGTGTACCCTAAATAAGCATAAATCACGCCGGACAGGCCACCAAACTGGCTCGATTGATTGACCATAAATTGAGCTGTGTTAGAGACGAGTGCGGCGATCAAGACCAGTAGTACGAGTCTGAAGTGACCTTGATGTCTTTCGATGGCTTCACCGAGCACCCACATCCATAGCAGGTTAAACACCAGATGCATCCAGCCAAAGTGAATGAAAATGGGGCTGATCAATCGCCACCATTGGCCGGATTCGAGTGTGGCGCTGAGGGGCAGGCTAACGATCTGCCCCATCTGTACCCCCATCGGGGTGTAGGAGACGCTGAGAAAGACAGCCGCGCCCCAGAGATATTCGTAACTGAGGGAGACGATCAGCGCTAAACCCATCAAGGTGAGCGTGACCCAACGTTGTTCGATCTCAACGGCCCATCCAGAGCGGCGAGCCGCTTGTAAAGGTGGGCTTTCTGGTTCGCCTTGTTGCCACGCCATAATCACCTGTTGGGCCTGCACAAGATCCTGTGGCTTGAGCAGCCAGAAATCGTGCTCGGGGTTGGAAGCGGCAGGAAGAATCCGGTGCGCGATCCCTGCCCGCCAAAGTCGACGTGATAAGGGCATGGGGTCTTGATCAGCAGGCAGAGCAAAGATTTTAAGCATGGTCGAGATCCGTCACTGATCTGAGCCTAAAAGCGCTTTTGGAGGGCGGCGCTTAAGGCAAGGAGCTTAAGGTTAAACGATTGAGCCCACAAAAAAAAGGCGGCCAACAGGCCGCCGAATAGGGATCATCATGAGGAAACTACACTGACTTAGAAGGGCGTCATCTGTAAAAGTTTCATTGCGGTTTAAATATTTTTAATTTTTTCGGCCGTCATCTCCGCGCGCAGCTCATCTAAGGGAGGGAATTCATCGCGCTGTACCTCAACCCAGACAAAGTGACGGGCATTGAGTTGTGCCTCGCCTTGATAACGATAAGCCACCAAGCGACCATACTTCACCGCACTATAGTCTAAGCAAGCGAGATGTGGCCGAATGACTGCTGGGAAGCCTTGGCACCAGTAGTGGCCAAAAAAGAGCTTTTTTTGCTGAGCATGATAGTGCACCAGATGCTGGCGATCTTCTGAACTGAGGGGACGACCTTCATGCTGAGGATCAAGCCGATCGGGTTGAAAGAGCACATCGCCCCAGGTGTGGGGTTGATTAACCCAGAAGCTCGTCCGAAAACGATCACGCACAAAGCCATCGCCACTTTTTTGTGTCATCCCATCTGGCAGCTTGAGCCAAGTACCGCGTGTCGCACGATCGACAATGCGGAACGCAAGGTTACCCGGCTGGGTGGAAGCACGAAAAAAAGCTTCATCCATACAGCCAGATGGAAAGCGCGCGAAAAATTCGGGCATGACTTCAGGGTCCCAGCAGGCATGGATGACGCGAAAGTCGTCTTCTTCAATCGCCAGGGGTTGCGTCATAAACCAGTCTAAAAAGGCCCGCCATTCTTGTGGGTAGGCAGCGAACTGATCGAGTGTCTCTTGAATCACTCGCTGATGACGTGGTGAATGATCACGCAGTGGCTGACCTTGGTCATCTTCGGTAAAGTAGGCCAGTGCATTATATTCATGGTTACCCAGCACCATCCGTGCTTGACCTGCGGCGATCATATCGTAAGCATCATGCAGGGCCTGGCGGATGCGTGGGCCACGATCAACCAAATCGCCAACAAAAATCACCTGCCGGCCTTTTGGATGACGCCAGCAGCCTTGGCGCTGTTGATAACCCATCAGGCGAAGGAGCTGACGTAGGGTGTTGCCACAGCCGTGGATATCACCGATCAAGTCATAACCCGGGTGGGGAGTCATGCTGGGCCTCTTCTGTTATTTCTACTCATCCACTGCTCTCCTAGGCGGGCGGCACACCGGATGGACGACTCAGAAGTGATGGACACTGTTGAGTGATCATCAGCACTGGTTAATAGTTGCTGGGTTGAGAGTTCCAGCCCAGTTTGCTGCGGCAAATGTCATAAAAATCATGGCCCACAGGATGAATCAGTTTGAGTTTATGGGGCTTTTTGCGAATATAAATAACATCGCCTGGCTTAGTGACTAAATGTGTTTGACCATCGCAGGAAATATGCGGATAGGTGGTGTTGTTGGTGCTGACCAGAATTTTGATTTCGCTGCTGCCATCAACCACAATCGGGCGGCTGGAGAGGGTGTGAGGGAACATCGGCACCAGTACCAGTGCATCAAGCTTGGGATGCATAATGGGGCCACCACCAGAGAGGGCATAGGCGGTGGAGCCAGTTGGGGTAGAGACAATCAGGCCATCTGAACGCTGGTTGTAAACAAACTGTCCTTCAATATACAGATCAAACTCGATCATTCGCGCTGATTTACCTGGATGGAGCACGACATCATTCAGGCCATCTGCGGTACCGATGGGCTCACCTTCACGATAGATTTCGGCATCCAGTAGAAAACGCCGTTCAGCTATGTACTGGCCGTTGAGCACTTCCTCGACCTTTTCTTCGAGATCATCCGGGCTGATGTCGGTTAAAAAGCCCAAACGCCCACGGTTGACGCCGAGTACGGGCACGCCAGTTTTGGCCATCGCCCGCGCTGCGCCAAGAAGACTGCCATCACCGCCAACGACGATCACCAGATCACAAATTTCCGCGAGCATCTTGCGATTGGCTTCTTGGAAGCCATGCCCAAGGATGACCGTGGCGGTTTGATCTTCCACGATGACTTGATAGTGACGCTCAGAAAGAAAATGCATCAGGCGTTTGAGTGTATCGACAACACGCGTACTGCCTAAGCGGCCTATTAAACCTATGTTTTTAAATCCGGTTTTTTTCATCTTAAACGGTAGCCCAGGCTGAGAGTAAAGGCATCCATGTCAACATCATCGGTCTCAAGATAACGCATATACTCAAGATCAATAAAGAATTGGCGGGTGATATTCAGCTCGGCTCCGACACCGTAGCCGAATTCAAAGTCAGAGCGGGTGTTATCGCCATCGCTGAGTGACACAGAGGTCATCCCGACCTTGGCGTAGGGCATGAAGTAGTTCAGTGGTAAACCAAACTTGCCATAGAGCCCGAAGAGGCGATCAAGTGAGACCTCTTCATCTGAACCGCCGAAGGCCAACTGGGCTTCAACGCCGACAAAGCTAGTTAGCTGCTGTCCAAAGCGGATCTTTAAACCTTCCGCGCTGGCATCAGAAACCTCCTCACTCCAGCTGTGAATGCCGCCACTGAAATAGGCGTAGAGATCATCATACTGGTCATAGTTGAGCGCTGAGCCCGTGGTTGGCAGAAGAAGTAGGCTGCAAAGCGCACAGCGCAGAAACCAGGATGACATAGTGGAGCTCCTTATGGCGTTGCGCAGCAGCCAAAATCAGCGCCACGCGTCAAATGAAAAAGATTAAACAATTGAAAAACGAATTACCAGCTTACCTAACGCATGTCGGCGTGCTTGGTCGTATCTTGAGCCAGATGGTTTTGGGCTCGCGCCCAATAGTGATTCAGAAGCAGCGCGCCCAGCATCACGAGACAGCCAAGGCTCAGCCGTAGCAGATCGACCTCACGACTCCAGATCAGCAGGTTGACTAGCAGGCCGGCTGGAATTAACAGATTGTTCATGACGGCAAGGACACCGGTATCGACCAAAGCCGCGCCCTTGTTCCAGAGAAAGTAGCCGCAACCTGAGGCCACCAGACCGAGCCAGAGCAGAATGCTCCATTCGATGGTTTGGGTGGGTAATCGCGTACTATCCCCAAAGAGCAGTAAACCGAGCAGGGAAACCAACAAAGCGCCTAGATAAAAATAACCAAAGGTGTGGATGCCTGAAAAAAGTGGCGCCTGCTCGGGTTCTTGCTGAACTAGGTGTTTGTAGGCGATCTGTCCAAAGGCAAAGCAGGCATTGGCCCCTTGGACGAGCAGAAAGCCGATCAGAAACTCAGCACTTAGCTGGTTATAACGAATAATGCCCGCGCCCAGCACGGCGATAGACGCAATGATGACATAACGAGGAGTAAAGCGCCTTTGGAGAGCATCATCCATCAACGCGATATAAATCGGTGTGAATATCGTGAACAGCAGGACTTCCGGTACGCTTAAAAAGCTGAAGGATTGATAAAGAAAGAGGTACATTACGCCCAGTTGAATCGCACCTATTCCCATCAGCTTGGCCTGCCAGCGCACACTGATCCCTTTCCAGCGTAGAAAAGGCAGAAAAAGCAAAGAGGCCAGCAAGGCACGGGTAAAAACGGCAAAGTAAGCATCGACTGTCGCAGAAAGATAAACGCCAATCAGGCTAAAAGAAAAGGCCCATAACAGGGTAACGGCCCAAAGGTAGATCATGCTCTCGTCCTGAAGGAAGGTCAGTGGAAGAGGTGCAGTATAAACAATGCTAACTGTCAGCGTGTACTTGCTTTTATCTTCTGGCTTAGTAAAGATAAGATGGAAGAGAAAAGATAAGAGGAGAAGATAATGACCCAGCATATTCGCGTTAAGGATGTGATGTCGCATGATTTGCTGAAGCTACAGGCTGCGCTTTCTGTTGAGGAGGCCGTTGCACTCTTACAAGAGCACCAACTGCCAGGTGCGCCAGTCATTAACGAGCGTGCTGAGCTGATCGGTTTTGTTTCTGAACATGACTTATTGTGCCAGCTGTTACAGGCGAGCTATTACAGCAGCACCCAGCGCAGTCTGCTTGATGTTATGCGTACGGAGGTGCTCAGTGTCGGACCTGAGGATAGCCTAGTGGATCTGGCTGAGCGTATGGCGCGTGTTGATCAACCCAAGGTGTTCCCCGTCGTTGCCCAGCAGAAGGTTGTGGGTTTGATTACACGCAGCCATGTGTTGGGGGCACTGCTTGCCAATCGCCAGCAGCCGAGTCGGATGTAATCGCACTGGTGCTGAGCAGAGTGCTTGTTGGTGCGGATGAAACTGGCTAAGATGCCGAGTCAAACAGGGTGAGTCTTCATCCTGTTTGCTCTTGTATCTACAAAAGGCGCTATTTGTGACAGATCATCTCAACCAACAGCTCAAGTCTCTTGAGGACGCGACGCGTCAGGGTTTATTTCAATCTATTCGTCGAGGTTTAGAGAAGGAAACTCTTCGGACAACGCCACTTGGTGAGATCAGTCAAAGCCCTCATCCTAAGGCGCTGGGATCGACCTTAACCCATCCACATATCACCACTGATTACTCTGAAGCCTTATTAGAGTTTATTACTCCAGTGTGTAATAGTCGTGAGGCCACGCTTGACTTCCTGCTTGATTTGCATCGCTTTACGCTGATGCGCCTAGAGGGGCAGGAGCTTCTTTGGCCGGCCAGTATGCCTTGTCATTTGCAGGGCAATGCGAGTGTCCCGATTGCCCAATATGGCACTTCTCCAGTGGGCCGGATGAAGGAAGTCTATCGTCATGGTTTAGATTGGCGCTATGGCCGGATGATGCAGACGATTGCTGGGCTGCACTACAATGTTTCTTTTCCTGATGAGCTGTGGCCGCTGTTGGCAGAACAGCAAGGTTTGGGAGCAGAAGCTGCCAACGATGCTTGGCGTTCAGAGCAATACTTTGGTTTGATTCGCAACTTCCGTCGCTACTCTTGGATCTTAATTTATCTTTTTGGAGCGAGCCCTGTTTTAGATGAGAGCTTCGTTGCAGAGCGCCAATCAGTGGCGCTGGCTAGGCTTGCAGATCAGACGTTTGGTTATCCCTATGCCACCAGTTTGCGTATGTCTGATTTGGGCTACCAAAATAAAGTGCAGTCGAGCTTAAAAATCTGTTTTAACTCGTTGGACAACTATGTCACTACCTTACAGCAGGCGATCCGTACGCCGCACCCTGACTATGAAAAGATCGGTGTGCTGGTTGGCGGTGAGTATCGCCAGCTGAATACCCATCTGCTGCAAATCGAAAACGAATATTATAGTGATATTCGTCCCAAGCG
>SKOQ01000165.1 GCA_007119985.1 Marinospirillum sp. | reverse complement strand
GCGGCGCAGCAAAGCACGAATACGAGCCAGCAGTACACGCGGACGCACTGGCTTGGCCACATAATCATCTGCGCCCATTTCTAAGCCCAGCACCTGGTCCATATCATCGGTGCGCGCTGTCAGCATCAGAATAGGAAGGTCTGAATCCATTTTGACGCGGCGACAAATGCTGAGCCCATCTTCTCCAGGGAGCATCACATCCAAAATGACCAGATCTGGCTTGACTTGATGGATTCGCTCAACCGCTTTGGCGCCATCGCCTTCAACTTCGACTCGAAAACCATTGCCTTCCAGATATTCACGCGTCAGCGTGGCAAGACGTTCGTCGTCTTCAACGATTAAAATTGTTGGTGATAGGCTTGCGTCCACATTGATCTCGCTTAGTGAAGAGTTCTAAAGGGCTGTTCAATCCGTGACAAGCATCTCGGTTTCTCAGCGAAGGTGCTTCAAAGCCTTTATGGGGTTGATCAAAGGCCTCCTTGGTGGCAGGGGTAGTTTTGACACCAAAGGCTTAGATTATAAGAGGCGAAGCGCTCTCACTGCAAACATCCTCTGAGGTTGAGGTTGTTGGGCCTTTGTATATGGAGTGCCCTACTGAGTTGAGATGAGCGACGCGCTGCTGAATGTCTAGAAAAATTGTTTTATCGCCTTCTCAAAGCCAATGATATTTTTTCATCAAGCGCGTCAAAGAGGGCCAAGCCTAGGCCAGATCATGCTTTGCTGACACGTCTTTTTTTCCCCACATCTTGTCCACAGGTTACTCACTTGCCAAAAGGTTGAATCCACACTATCTTGTGGCCCTGAATTCAATTACCCCCTATATATGGGGTATTTTTTATTGAGCGACACCTTTAGATCCTGCCTTTTCGTCAAGAGAGTTAAACCGATATGACCCCTGTAACAAGCGAGAATCTGGCGGTCGCCAGCCAAGACCAAGATGCGTTAAATACCACCGCACCTGGACAGCTGCGCGTGATTAAGCGCAATGGTGAGCTGGCCCCCTTTGATGCGAAGAAAATTTCACTCGCAATGCGTAAAGCCTATATCGCCGTGGAAGGGGAGGGTGCTGAGGCCTCCAGTCGTATGCGTGATCTGGTGGATCAGCAGACCCAGCAGATTGTCGAAGCGTTTGTTCGTCGCACGCCAGAGGGTGGCACGCTGCATATCGAAGATATCCAAGATCAAGTTGAGCTGGCGCTGATGCGTGCCGGTGAGCAGAAGGTCGCACGGGCCTATGTTCTGTATCGTGAAGAGCATGCGCGTCTGCGTGCGGCTCAACAGCAGGGGATTGCTAAACCTCACCCCACGATTACCGTCACCCATCTTGATGGTCAGCGTCGCCCACTGGATCTGGGTCGGATTGAAACCTTGGTTCAAGAAGCCTGTGCTGGTTTAGAGCGAGTGAGTTCGAAGAAGATTGTTGAAGACTCACTCAAAAATCTTTACGACGGCGTACCTGTTGATGGTGTCGCGACCGCTTTGATGATGACCGCGCGGACACTGGTCGAAAAAGAGCCAGATTATACCTATGTCACAGCACGCCTGCTGCTCGATAACCTGCGTCGTGAAGCGCTGTCTTTCCTGAAGATTGCCGATGAGGCGACTCAGCAGGAAATGCACACCTTCTATCCCCAAGCTTTTGAAGCCTATGTGGCCAAGGGGATCGAATTTGGTCAGCTGGATCCACGTTTAGCCGAGTTTGACCTGGCGCGTTTGGGCGCGGCTCTGAATCCAGAAGCCGATAATCAGTTTAGCTATTTGGGTCTGCAAACTCTCTATGATCGCTACTTCCTGCATCATGAAGATGTGCGTTATGAACTGCCGCAAGTCATGTTTATGCGTGTGGCGATGGGCCTTGCGTTGAATGAAGAAGACCGTGAAGCGCGGGCCATCGAGTTCTATCAACTGCTGTCTGCATTTGATTATATGGCGTCCACGCCGACTCTGTTTAACTCAGGTACAGTACGCAGCCAGCTTTCGAGCTGCTATCTGACCACCGTGCCGGATGATCTGGATGCGATCTATAACGCGATCCACGATAACGCCATGCTTTCTAAATGGGCAGGCGGTCTGGGTAATGACTGGACACCAATTCGTGCGATGGGCTCACGCATCAAAGGCACCAATGGTAAAAGCCAAGGTGTGGTGCCCTTTTTGAAGGTCGTCAACGATACCGCCGTGGCAGTGAACCAGGGTGGTAAGCGTAAGGGCGCGGTCTGTGCTTATCTTGAAACCTGGCACTTGGATATTGAAGAGTTCCTTGAGCTGCGCAAAAACACCGGTGATGATCGCCGTCGTACCCATGATATGAATACCGCCAACTGGGTGCCTGATTTGTTTATGCAGCGTGTCTTTGAAGATAAAGAGTGGACGCTCTTCTCGCCTAATGATGTGCCTGATCTGCACGATCTGTATGGTTTGGCGTTTAAAGAAGCTTATGAAGCTTATGAAGCGCAAGCCCAAGCGGGTGAGATCAAGCTGTTCAAGCGTATTAAAGCCGCTGATTTGTGGCGCAAGATGCTCTCGATGCTGTTTGAAACAGGCCACCCTTGGATCACCTTTAAAGATCCTTGCAACCTGCGTTCACCTCAGCAGCATGTGGGTGTGGTGCACTCTTCGAACCTGTGTACAGAAATTACGCTCAATACCAGCGTGGATGAAATCGCTGTCTGTAATCTGGGCTCGATCAACCTCGTGCGTCATATCAATGCCCAAGGCGAGCTGGATGTTGAGAAGTTGCAGCGTAGCGTCAAGGTAGCCGTGCGGATGCTCGATAACGTCATCGATATCAACTACTACGCCGTCCCCCAAGCACGTAACTCGAACATGAAACACCGTCCTGTTGGACTGGGTATTATGGGCTTCCAAGATGCGCTCTATAAGTTGGGCATTGCCTATGCCTCGGATGCGGGTGTCGAGTTTGCGGATCGTTCAATGGAGCTGGTGAGCTATTTTGCGATTGAGGCTTCTTCTGATCTGGCCGCTGAGCGTGGCGCTTATGAGACCTATGCTGGTTCCTTGTGGAGTCAGGGTGTGCTGCCGATTGATTCGATTGATCGTCTTGTCGCTGAGCGTGGCGAGCAGTTTATCGAAGTGGATCGCTCTTCAACCCAGGATTGGACGCGTCTGCGCGCTAAAGTCCAGCAGCAGGGGATGCGTAACTCGAATGTGATGGCTATTGCACCGACGGCGACCATCTCCAATATCTGTGGCGTATCGCAATCGATTGAACCGACCTATCAAAATCTTTTTGTGAAGTCGAACCTCTCGGGTGAGTTCACGGTGATCAACCCCTACATGGTGCAGGATTTAAAAGCGCTGGATCTGTGGGATGAGGTGATGGTCAACGATATCAAATACTACGATGGTTCCTTGCAGCCGATAGAGCGGATTCCAGAAGAGATTCGCCAGCGCTATGCCACGGCTTTTGAGATCGAACCTAAGTGGCTGGTGGATGCTGCATCGCGTCGCCAGAAGTGGATCGACCAAGCGCAATCGCTGAACCTCTATATCAAGGGTGTCTCTGGTAAGAAGCTTGATGTCACCTATCGCATGGCTTGGTATCGTGGCCTGAAAACCACCTATTACCTGCGTGCACTGGGCGCGACCTCAGTTGAAAAATCGACCGTGGATCGCGGTACCTTGAATGCGGTTTCTAACCAATCTGCACCCCAAGCGCCGCAAGAAACCGCCGCGAAAGCGCCGGCCTCTGCCGCACCTAAGGGAGTGGATGACTTCCTCAAAGGCCATAGTGCCCAGCGCGCACCTCAAGCGGCTGAACTAGATGAACTGGGTTGTGAGGCGTGTCAATAAAGCCAGCGCGCTGCTCTTTTAAGCTGGTTGCGATCAACCCCTGATCCTTGCCCTCGCCTGCGTGATCGCTAGCGGGGGCGGGATCATCTTATTTGATAAAAACTGAATACAGCAGATGGAGTTCAAGCCATGTTAAGTTGGGATGAATACGAAGAAGAGACCCCTGTCGCGGCACCTGCTGCGGCACCTCAAAGCAAAACGGCTGCACCTGTCACCGCAGAAGCGCCCGTTGCCAAAAGCACCTATCAAGCCAAGCCACAGGGTGAGCTGCACCAGCGTGCCAGTGAGGCGCTAGAAAAACTCGATGTCGCCGCTGGCCTTGAAGAGCTCGAAATGGGCGCACAGCGCATTGAGGTGGATGACAAGCGCATGATCAACTGCCGTGCTGATTTAAACCAGCTGGTGCCCTTTAAATATGAATGGGCTTGGCAGAAGTACTTGGATGGCACAGCCAACCACTGGATGCCACAAGAAATCAACATGACCGCAGATATCGCGCTGTGGAAAAGCCAAGATGGTTTGACTGAAGACGAACGCCTGATCGTCATGCGCTCGCTGGGCTATTTTTCTACTGCCGATTCTCTGGTGGCGAATAACCTCGTGCTGGCAATCTATCGCCTGATCACCAACCCTGAGTGCCGTCAGTACCTGTTGCGTCAGGCTTTTGAAGAAGCGATTCACACCCACGCCTATCAGTACTGTGTTGAGTCCTTGGGTATGGATGAAGGCGAAGTCTTCAATATGTACCGCGAGGTGCCCTCGGTCGCGGCTAAATCCGCTTGGAGCCTGAAGCACACCCAATCGATCTCGGTGCCGACTTTCCAGACCGGCACGCCAGAAACAGATCAAGAGCTGCTGCGCAATATGATTGCCTTCTATGTGGTCACTGAAGGGATCTTCTTCTATTGCGGCTTTAGCCAGATTCTGTCGATGGGGCGTCGCAATAAAATGACCGGTGTGGCTGAGCAGTTCCAATACATTCTGCGCGATGAATCGATGCACCTGAATTTTGGTATCGATATGATCAACCAGATCAAGATCGAGAACCCCCACCTGTGGACCCCAGAGTTCCAGGATGAAATCACCCAGATGATTCTCGAAGGCACTCAGCTGGAGATCAACTATGCGCGCGATACGATGCCGCGGGGTGTACTGGGTATGAATGCCGGTATTATGGAAGAGTATCTGCACTTTATCTGCAATCGCCGCTTGGCCCAGATTGGCCTGAAAGAGCAGTTCCCAGGTGCGACCAACCCCTTCCCGTGGATGTCTGAGATCATTGATCTGCGTAAAGAGAAAAACTTCTTTGAAACGCGGGTAACAGAATACCAAGTCGGTGGTGCTTTAAGCTGGGATTAAATCTCGCTGAGTGCCTATTGAAGCCAGCCTGTGATAGGGCTGGCTTTTTTGTTATCTCAATGAAAATAAAGATCCATATAAGATGAAACTATGATAAATGCGCAGAAGGTTTGCGCCGAGATTCGCCTCTGGTTATCCTTGTCTATGAATGTGCAGCCTAGGCTGAGCAAAGAGTATCTCGTGTTCTGTTAGAGATCATTGATCGACTCACAAAAGAAAGGAAGAACATGCTAGGAAGAATAGCCTTTGCTATCCCATCTGAAACAGTGTTCCTGGTTGGGCGAGCTCCCTTCGCGCGGTATTCAGCCTGTCTTTGCTTTGCTGGCTTACTGCTGCTTAGTCTATTGTCCTCCCCTGTCCATGCTGCAGCAGGAGATGTCTGGCGAGTGGCCGTGCCTGTGGGTAATTTTCGTGAGTCACCTGCGGCTGGGGCAGCGTTAGTTGCACAGCTCCCGCAAGGAACTCGACTCACAGAAGTGGCGCGTCAAGGCACTTGGATACAAGTTGATTTGCCTGATGGACAGCAAGCTTGGGGGCACCAGGTGATTCTGACCCAAGCGATCGAACTCTTTGGTTTGGCATTACCTGATGTTGATAGAACGGCCTTGCGGGCAGCCATTCAAGAAGCGAATGTGCAGGTCGTACGCGAGGTGGATCATTTTCCTTATGACTTATATGACCCATCAGGATGGCGTGAAGGGGCCACAGAAATGGCAATAGGCTATACCTTAAGAGAAGGCCTCTTTGCTGTAGCTGAAATCACTTTCCGCTCAGAAAGTAATACCGAACAGGTGCGTCAAATTGCAGAGGCATTGCGTGATGAGCTGGGTCCTTGGCAGAGAGTGCAGGGGCGTCGTGCTTCAGGGCCAGTGGAATTTGAGTGGCGTTTTGGTGATTTGATTATCATGGTGCATCGTGGTTGGCCGGATACTACCACCTATCTCACCTATGAAGTCCCTCAGCGAATGGAGATCATGCAGCGCGAGCTGAGATCACGCTAATTAATGAAACTCCTCCATACTTCTGACTGGCACTTGGGTCAGCATTTTTTTCATCGCTCGCGTCATGCCGAGCAGCGGGCGTTTTTACATTGGCTGCTGGAGGTGATGGAGACAGAGCAGGTCGATGTGCTGCTGGTGGCTGGTGATCTCTTTGATACCGCCACCCCACCCAGTGCCGCGCGTGAGCTGCTCAATCAATTTGTGGTCGATGTGCAGCGCCTGGGTGTGCAGCTGATTCTGCTCGGCGGTAACCATGATGCGATTGCCACCTTGCACGAAGCGCGCCCCCTACTGCGCTATCTTGAAACGCATGTGATTGCGACCACCGATCTCCCCTTGGATGAGCAGGTGATCACCCTGCATGATCGTGCAGGTGTGCCGAGCGCTCTTCTTTGCGCTGTTCCCTATCTGCGTCCGAAAGAGCTGATCACTAGTCGAGCTGGCGAGACAGCTGAAGCCAAGCGCCAATTATTGCTGGAGGCGATGCAAGCCCATTATCAGCGTCTTTACGCCCATGCCGAGCAGCGGCGGGCGGCCTTGGGCCTTGATGTGCCTATCCTCGGCAGCGGCCACTTGACGGCGCTGGGGATGAGCCGCTCCGACAGTGAGCGGGATCTGTATATTGGCACACTCGAAGCCGTCCCTTCTGACATCTTTCCTCCCTTTGATTATCTGGCCCTCGGGCATTTGCATCGCCCGCAACGCGTCGCAGGCAAGGCGCACTGGTGTTACAGCGGTGCGCCCTATAGATTGAGTTTTGATGAGCTAGGCGACCAGAAGCAGGTGAATCTAGTGTCCTTCTGTCCGACCGCGACGGCTTCTCCGCCCGAGTCCGAG
>SKOQ01000114.1 GCA_007119985.1 Marinospirillum sp. | reverse complement strand
GTACCTGATGCTTCATTCTTAAAGAGCGTTGATTCGTTCAAAGTGTTGTCCGAATCAGTGGGGCGTATTCTACAGCGTTTCTCCCCAGTGTCAAGCTTTTATTTTTTCTTTTTTTCGAAGCGGCTTCTAAAAACCCAAGAAAAAACAAAACCTTGCAACTCTTGCCAAGACTTCTATTTGACCGCGTTTCCGAGGTCGCCTTCACAAGAGCTGCGTATTATAGGGATCTATTTTTAAAGCGCAAGCCCTTTGCCAAAGTTTTTTACGTTTTCTTGCTCACACCCTGTTTAGACTAGGCTGCATCAGCCTTTGACATGGCTTTAGCGACTGCCTTCACCCTTGGCATTCTTCTTTTCTACCAAGGTCTGGCGGCGCACGACTGAGCGCACTGGGCCAGAGAAGCCATAACCAAGAAAGAGCAGCAGCAGCATAACGCCCGGTTCAAGCGCGATGATCGAAATCACCAGCACCAGCACCAGCAGTACAATAAATGGAACCCGATTTTTGAGGTCAATATCCTTGAAGCTGTAATAGCGGACATTGCTCACCATCAGCAAGCCGACAGCAGCAATGACTATCGCAACCACGACCTGTATAAAAGCAGACTCCAAAGCGAAATCATGCAAAACCCAAACCAGTGCCGCTACAATCGCAGCAGCAGAAGGACTTGGCAGACCAATAAACCACTTTTTATCGACTGATCCGACCTGGACATTAAAGCGCGCCAATCTGAGTGCAGTTCCTGCCACATAAACAAAGGCCGCAATCCAGCCTATTTGCCCAAGATCTTGCAGCATCCAGGTAAAAGCAACCAATGCAGGCGCCACACCAAATGACACCATATCGGCCAGGCTATCGTATTGCTCGCCAAAAGCACTTTCTGTACCGGTCAACCGTGCAACTCGCCCATCAAGACCATCAAGGATCATCGCGACAAAGATTGCAATTGCAGCGGCACTGAAGTCACCATTCATCCCTGCAATAATAGCGTAGAAACCGGAAAACAAGGCACCTGTTGTAAACAGGTTAGGCAGGAGATAAATCCCCTTGTGTTTGACCCTACGGCCATTCACCTCTTTCTCTTCTACGACTTCTTCAAAGACTTCTTCTGCAAGACGATGCGCTTTACGAGCAAACTCCTCGTCTTTAGGCTGTGAATTGGAATCGAGTGCGGGGTCAGCCGGCTGGGCCTCTGATTGAGGCTGGGTTGAATCAGCAGCCTGAGAAGACGCGGTTGCTTTATTGGTATCTTGTGACATAGGGTGCTCATTGTTTATCCAAGTGTGGCATCCATTCTACACCCTCTCGCCTCTAGATTTGAATGCCCATCCAGATCAGAGCAGTTTGAGCAAGCCGCATAAAAAAACGCCCCTCTATAAGGGGCGCTTCAAAACAATCCATCACATTCAGTTTAGTTCTTGCTTTGATCAACGATCTTGTTAGCAGCGATCCACGGCATCATCGCACGCAGCTTTTCACCGACCTGCTCAATCGGATGCTCTGCATTTTGACGGCGACGCGCAGTCATCGAAGGATAGCCTGCCTGACCCTCAAGAATAAACTGCTTGGCATACTCGCCAGACTGGATATTGGCCAAAGCGTCACGCATCGCTTCACGCGATTCTTCGTTGATCACACGTGGGCCAGTGACATACTCGCCATACTCAGCGTTGTTTGAGATGGAATAGTTCATGTTGGCAATACCGCCCTCAAACATCAAGTCAACAATCAACTTCAGCTCGTGCAAGCACTCAAAGTAGGCCATTTCTGGCTCATAGCCAGCTTCAACCAGGGTCTCAAAGCCCATTTTGACCAGCTCAACCGCGCCACCGCAGAGAACCGCCTGCTCACCAAACAAATCCGTTTCACACTCTTCACGGAAGGTGGTTTCGAGAATACCCGTACGACCACCACCCACTGCAGAGGCATAAGATAAGGCAGTAGCACGCGCTTGGCCGGTTGCATCTTGCTCAATCGCGATCAAATCTGGGATACCACGGCCTGCCACAAACTCAGAGCGCACGGTATGGCCTGGCGCTTTAGGCGCGATCATGATCACATCCAAGTCTTTACGTGGCGAAATCTGGTTGTAAATGATCGAGAAGCCGTGAGCAAAAGCCAAGGTGGCGCCCTGCTTGATATTAGGCTCGATCTCTTCTTTATAAAGCTGACCTTGGAACTCGTCCGGCGTCAGAATCATGATCACATCAGCGGCAGCAACGGCAGCGGGTACATCCGCCACTTTCAAACCATGAGCTTCTGCCTTAGCGCGCGATGAAGAACCTGCACGCAGGCCAACAGTCACATCAACACCTGAGTCTTTCAGGTTACAAGCATGAGCATGGCCTTGCGAGCCATAGCCAATGACGGCCACTTTTTTGCTTTTGATGATCGACAAGTCACAATCTTTATCGTAGTAAACGGGCATTGCCATAGTGAAATCCTCTTGATATTAGAATGATATTGCTGGCTCTTTGAGCTTGATTCCAGACTAAGCTTTTTCTGTTCTTGCGTAAAATGTTATATTTACAATGCAATATTGCATAAAACGCAACACTCGCTTTTCTCTGTACAGCCTTACCTTAATGCACCGGCAATGGAATCAACCCGATGGAACATCGTCTGCTCCGCCATTTTCTAGCCTTGGTCGAAACGCTGCACTTCTCACGCGCCAGCGAAATGGTACACCTGAGCCCCTCAGCCTTAAGTCGCTCGATTCAACAGCTCGAAGCTCGCTTAGGGAGCCAGCTCTTTGTGCGCGATAATCGCCATGTTGAGCTCACCCCAGCAGGCAAACTGTGTGCTGAGTATGCACGCGATGCATTACATCAGTGGGACAGCTTAAAAAATCGCTTGCAGGCGCAGGCGCAAGAGCTACAAGGTGAAATCAGCGTTTACTGCTCTGTCACTGCCAGCTATAGCTTCCTTTATCAACTGCTCGATCGCTTTCGGGCCCGCTATCCCTTGGTCGAAATCAAGCTTCATACAGGCGATCCCGCTGTGGCATTACAGCACGTGATCCAGGGCGAAGAAGATATCGCCATTGCCGCGCGCCCAGATCAACTCCCTCCAGCTGTGGCGTTTCGCTCTATCGGCCTCTCTCCGCTGGTATTTATTGCTCCTCGCCAGGAGCCGATGATCGATCGACTCTTGGGCCAAGAGCTGAAAGATATTGATTGGTCGCAGCTGCCCATGATTCTTTCGGAGCAAGGCTTAGGACGCCAACGTGTCGATGCGTGGTTTAGGCAGAAAGCGCTCAAGCCCAAAATTTATGCCCAGGTCAGCGGCAATGAGGCCATTGTCAGCATGGTGAGTCTTGGGCTTGGCGTTGGTGTCGTGCCGCAGATTGTACTGGATAACAGCCCGCTAATTGACCGCGTCAAGATTCTTCCTGTCACGCCACATTTGGCCGCCTATGACGTTGGCGTCGCGCTGCTGAAGCGCAAGCTGCACAACCCGCTTATTCAGGCCTTCTGGGATTTGATTGATGAACCTGCCGAGCAGCCATAAAAAAACCCCAGCCGCAGCTGGGGTTCATAACGCAGGATCTCAGTGACAAGGATTAAAGGCTCAGCACCTTCTCGCCGCGTGCAATACCTGAGACACCCGTACGCACCACTTCTAAAATGGTGCTCGCACCTAAGGCGCTGACAAAGGCATCGAGCTTATCGGCGGCACCAGCCAGCTGAATCGTATAAATGCTGGGGGTGACATCAATAATCTGCCCGCGGAAGATTTCTGTCGTGCGGTGGATTTCAGCACGCTGAGCACCGACGGCCTTCACCTTCACCAACAGCAGCTCACGCTCGATATGTAAGCCTTCGGTTAAATCGACCAGCTTCACAACATCGATCAGCTTATTAAGCTGCTTGGTGATCTGCTCAATCACCCGCTCATCGCCATTGGTGGTGACGGTTAAGCGTGAAAGGGTCGGATCATCTGTTGGCGCGACGTTGAGTGTCTCAATATTAAAGTTACGTTGTGAAAACAAGCCCACTACCCGCGACAAGGCACCGGCCTCGTTTTCCATGAGGATCGAGATGATATGTCGCATGGCTTACGTCCTCTCCGTTTTTGATAAGAGCATATCTTTCATGGAGCCTTGCGGGACTTGCATTGGATACACATGCTCGCGCGGATCAACATAGATATCCATAAAAACCAGCTGATCTTTGATGGCAAAGGCTTTTTCTAACGCTGCCTCAAGATCTTCCGCCCTTTCAACCTTAAAGGCCACATGCCCATAAGATTCAACCAATTTCTGGAAGTCAGGCAAGGACTGCATATAAGACTGAGCGTGGCGTGCACTGTAGTTCAGATCCTGCCACTGGCGCACCATGCCCAGAGACTGGTTATTCAGGTTGATAATCTTCACTGGAATACCAAACTGACTGCAGGTTGAAAGCTCCTGCATCATCATTTGGAAGCTCCCTTCTCCAGTAAACAACACTACCTCTTCTTGCGGCTTGTGCAGCTTAATGCCCATTGCCGCAGGAAATCCAAAGCCCATCGTGCCTAAGCCACCTGAGGTGATCCAGCGATTAGGACGATCAAACTTATAGTATTGCGCTGCAAACATCTGATGCTGACCGACATCAGTGACAACATAAGCCTGACCTTGGGTGATCTTCCAGACAGCTTCAACGACCTGCTGGGGTTTCATCGCCTCACCAGTGGCCGCTGGCTCATACAAGCGACCCTGACGACTCGCGCGCCAGTCATTGATTTGCTTCCACCAGTCGCTCAAATCATTGTTGATCTGCTTCTGCTCACCCAGCATAGACAGCATCTCTTCGAGCACACTGCTGGCCGTACCCACAATCGGCACATCGATTCTGACCGTTTTACCAATTGATGATGGATCGACATCGACATGCACGATCTTCGCGGTCGGGCAGAACTTCGCCGTGTTGTTAGTGGCACGATCATCAAAGCGCGCACCAATACAGACCACCAAATCACTGTGGTGCATCGCTTGGTTAGCTTCATAGCTACCATGCATCCCCAACCAGCCTAGAGATTGCTCATCCGTTTGCGGATAAGCACCGATGCCCATCAAAGAAGTGGTCACCGGCAGATTGAGTTTTTTCGCTAACTCGGTGAACAGCTCCGTCGCACCACCGAGAATCAAGCCACCACCGCCGTAAAGGATAGGACGCTTAGCTTTCAGCATCAGCTCAACGGCTTTACGGATTTGGCCTGAATGTCCACGGCCGACTGGTGTGTAGGAGCGCAGCTTGACCTTCTTCGGATAAACATACTCATACTTTTCAGTCGGTGCGGTCATATCCTTGGGGATATCGACCACCACCGGGCCAGGACGACCTGTTGAGGCAATATGAAATGCCTTCTTCAGCACCATTGGAATCTCAGCTGGGTGCTTAATACTGAAGCTGTGCTTCACGATGGGACGCGTCACACCAATAATATCGGTTTCTTGGAAAGCGTCTTCACCGATCAGATGACTCATCACCTGGCCGCAGAGCACCACCATCGGAATCGAGTCCATATAAGCCGTTGCGATCCCCGTCACGGCATTGGTTGCGCCTGGACCTGAGGTGACCAGTACAACACCGGGCTTACCCGTTGCACGCGCATAACCATCAGCCATATGGGTGGCGGCTTGTTCATGACGAACAAGAATGTGCTGAACCTTATCTTGGCGATGAATTGCATCATAAATATGCAAGGCGGCTCCACCTGGGTAGCCATAGATATATTCAACGCCTTCATCCGCTAAAAAGCGGGTGATCATATCTGCGCCTGAGAGTAACTCCACTTTCGTGAACCCCCTAAAAACAATTCGAGTGCAAAGAGCTACCCCTATGATAGCTCCGGTGATGGCCAAGATGCTGCTAACACCCATCTCGGCCTGCTGATGCAAGACTCGCCGCTGGTCGGAAGTCATCAGCACCTGATGCTTGCCGTGTTATGGCAAAAGAGGCCCGTGTATGGGGCCTGCACTCTGATCACATTGATTGAATGTGAAGCGGGGCCTAGCCTGACCAGAGGATAAATAGGTCTGGAAGTCCTGGATGCTGAGCAAGGCGCTCAGTGCAAGCCAATGAGGGTCTCTCGATGGCTTGCGGCGATCAGGAAGCCTCAAGACTCTAACAAAAGGTTTTTTTTGTCAAGCAAGCAAAGGAACAAAGCAATAATAATGCGCTGACCTTTCAGTCACTTATCTTTTCATGCGCAAAAAAGCCAAAAATAAGAAAACTCGGCGCCAAAAGACGCCGAGTGAAGAGGGATCCAGCAGAAGCTGTATTTAAACGCTAAACACCAGCTGGTCGGCATGTAAGCCCACACGAATCGTCTGACCAGGTGCAAAGCGCCCTGCGAGCAGCTCCTGCGCCAAGGGATTCTCCAGCATGCGCTGCACGGCACGCTTAAGAGGCCGCGCACCATAAACAGGATCATACCCCTGCTCGACGAGCTTATTCATCACCTCATCACTGAGGCTCAGCTGTAAATCTTGCTCGGCTAAGCGTGCGCCTAGGCGATCCAGCTGAATCGCGGCAATACCACGAATCTGTTCTTTTTGCAGCGGATGAAAAACCACGACTTCATCAATACGATTGATGACTTCAGGGCGGAAGTGATTGCCCACCACCTCCATAACCGCCGACTTCATCATTTCATACTGCTCTTCACCTGCCATGCGTTGAATCAAATCTGAACCCAGATTCGACGTCATCACGATCACGGTATTACGGAAATTCACCGTACGCCCTTGACCATCAGTCAGGCGACCATCTTCAAGCACCTGGAGCAGAATATTGAATACATCTGGATGGGCTTTTTCAACCTCATCTAACAGCAAAACCGAATATGGACGCCGACGCACGGCTTCTGTCAGATAACCACCCTGCTCATAGCCAACATAACCAGGGGGAGCACCGATCAAACGCGCGACTGAGTGTTTCTCCATAAACTCACTCATATCAATGCGCACCATGGCTTCTTCCGTATCAAAAAGATAATGCGCCAAGGATTTACATAGCTCTGTTTTACCGACACCGGTTGGCCCTAAAAAGAG
>SKOQ01000109.1 GCA_007119985.1 Marinospirillum sp. | reverse complement strand
CTTAGCGATTCAAAATAGACACGTCTTCGGCTTGGAGACCTTTTTCTCCATCGACCGCGACAAAGCGCACGCGCTGGCCTTCTCTCAGGGTGCGATGTCCTGAGCCGCGAATCGAGCGGAAGTGAACAAAGACCTCACCACCCAAATCACGAATGATAAAACCAAAGCCTTTATTGACGTTAAACCACTTAACGACACCTTCCTCACGACTGGCATCTTGGTCATCTTCATCATCAAAACCATCATCATCAGCCGCGTGTGACGAAAAATGCGACTTCTTTTGCTGAGCCTTGAGGCGCAGGACTTCGTTGATACTGGCACCCACCATCAGCAACACAAAAACCAGTAAATAGGCTTTGATCTGCCCTGTTGTCCCACCTAGAGTAGCCGGTTCAATCAGCAAGATAGGCAGCACTAAAGGTGCCAACAACGCCACAACGAGACTCACCACAATATTTCTTATCAGTGTATTATTCAGCATAGATTTTCTCAGAATCCTTACAACAAAATAGAATGAAGTTCTTATCCATCAAGAGCATTATACCCATCCTGCCCTCAAAATGCCCGAACAAGGTAAGCGCTAATTTATCATGAATCAATACGAAGACCGACTCATCACCCTCGAATCCCAGCTGGCTTTTCAAGATGACCTGCTTGAGCAGCTCAATCAGCAAGTCACCCATCAAAACATGGAGTTACTGCAACTACAGGAACAACTCCGGCTCCTCCATGCGCGCTTAGAAAGCCTCTCTTCGCGCCAGAATGCAGACACCTCGGACACAATGCAACAAGGGAGCAGCTTATTGCAAAGCTTAATGGATGAAAAACCGCCCCACTACTAGCCTTTGGCCGCACAAAAACAGGGTGTTTTTTGCTCCGTGTTGGCCCGTCTAGCGCCCTCCTCCTAGGCAGGATGGAGAATCAGGCCGCTGTGCGCCCAGTTTCTCCCATTCCTCAGGAGTGTAAAGGTGCAAGGCCAGGGCGTGCACAGAACCTGCCAGCTCTTCTGATAGGAGGCTGTAGACTTTTTGATGGCGCTTAACTGGCAACAACCCTGCAAAAAGCGGGCTGACCAGGGTGACTTTAAAATGACTTTCTCGACCCGCTGGCCCACTGTGCTGGTCACTTTCGTTCTCTATCGCCAGCCATTGCGGAGAGAGTGCCTGCTCTAGTTTGGTGTGAATTTGCTGCTGTATTTGGCCCATCTTCGTGTTCTCCATCAGAGCTTTTTATTGTGTTATTGGTGCAAAAAGACGGTGTTAGTGTTCTCGATCTGGATCACTGGCTTCGACAATAAAGCGCTTAATACGGTGAGTGATCCACCACACACCGCTGATCACAATCGGTACCGCGACCGCCGTGGCAATATCCTTGTTGAGCGGCACCCCTAGTGGCTCCATCGCACCAAAAACATAGCGCAAAAGGCTGATCCCATAATAGCTGATTGCCGCAATAGATAAACCTTCTACGGTTTCCTGCATACGCAGCTGCAAGCGTGAACGACGATTCATCGAGGCCAGTAAGCGCCGATTTTGCTCTTCGAGCTTCAGATCGACTCGGGTACGAATCAGATCACCCGCCCGCTCAATACGTGATGCCAAATCTTGCAAGCGCTCACTGATTGAAGAGCAGGTATGCGCGACCGGCGTTAAGCGCCGACTGAAAAAAGCACTGAGCGTAAAGTTCGGCCCGCTTTGCCTTTCTTTGAGTTCCTCTAGGCGGCGCATGACCAGTTGGTAATACGCCTGTGTCGCAGAAAAGCGCGATAGGGTATCGGCACTATAGCGTTCGATTTCGGCCGCCATCGAAGTCAATTGGCGCAGAAGCTGGCGCTCTTCTTCTAAGCCCTCGGCCTCGGAAAGCTGCGCAATGATATGAGCAAGGCGTTGATCGAGCTGGCGCAATACTGGCGCTAATTCACGCGAGGGACGGGCACCAAGCAAGGCCATCAGGCGATAGGTTTCAAGCTCCAACACACGCAGAATCAGCCGCCCTGTCTGGTTGTCATTCAAGCCGTGATTGTGCAGTAAAATCCGCCCGCAAGCGTCACCATGCAAGCGAAAAGCACTCCACAAGGTCGCGGCTCCCTCCATCAAGCGGCCACTGACTAGGCGCTGGCCTTCAAAGCAGCTGGCCAGTGTCTCACGATCGAGCAGGCTATCTTCTGGGGAGAGCACTTCTAAATGCAGCGCCACCACCAATAGGCCAGGTATTTTTTCTAGCCAATCTGCGGGCAGTAAAGCCAAGGCCTGCTGTGAAAAGGGCAGCCCCTGTCGACCAGGACGAATAAAAGTGTAGGTCACAAACTCAAGGTGTCTTTCCCAGCGGACTTCAAGCTCGCCAAGTTTTTGGGTATAGCTATTTTCTTCGGGGGTCGGTGGATGCACTCCGTAGCGGGCGCACAGCTGACAGAGGTGGTGGTAATCTTGTTCACGCTGCTGATCATCGACCAACAGCGCCAAATGAGAAACACGCACCGGTGAGGCGATGACAGGAAAAGGCCGCGCGTGCAGCTCTTGGTAGAGACTTTCACGCGCTGGATGCTGCATTAATGCGTTCACACGCGGTAGTAGGGGTGAATCTGCCACTCGAACCTCGACTCTTTGTTCAGTAAAGGCTCATAATGCTATGCAGCTGAGGAGGTGGCAAGTCCCATTCACCCATCGGCCTCTCCCTCGCTCTAGCCTGAACCACCCAATCGCTGCATTAAACGATGCGGCGCCATCTCAAAGGTGCTGCGGAGCGCCAAGTAAGCACAGAAACTGAGTAGCAGAGCGCCGACCAAGGGCGGGAGCAGCCAATAACTAGGAGCTGGACGCCAAGGCATATTAAAGAGCTGCTCGGCCATTAAGGCATAAAGCAATTCACCCAAGAATGCAGCCAGCAGACCGGCAACCCCGCCAATCATGGCAAACTCGAGTAATTGACGCAGCATGAGACGACGACGGGTGAGCCCCAGCACCTTAAGCAGTGCCTGCTCTTTTTGGCGCGCATCCAAGCTGGCCATCATCAGCGCCCAGGTCACTAACAAACCGGCAAGAAGCACAAAGGCCAGCAAGTAGTTAATCCCTTGACTGAGCTGGCGCAGCACCCCTTCAGCTTGTTGCAAAATGGCGCGAATATCCAACAGGGCCACACCAGGAAAAGCCCGTGCCAAATCACGAATCATGCCGCTGTGATCATCACTCAGGTAAAAGCTGGCAAGATAGGTGTATCCATAGTCTTCAAGTACGCCTGGTGGAAAAATGACATAGAAGTTGGGTTGAAAGCTCTGCCAATCGACTTCACGCACACTCACAATTTCTGTTTGCACTGGCGTGCCAGCCACTTGAAACATCAGCTGATCACCCAGTTCTAATCCTAGCCGCTCAGCCATACCTTGCTCGATCGAAATCGGTGTCCTTCCATCTGGACGGGCATCTAGATCAGACCACCACTGGCCTTCAAGCAGCTGATTGCCTTCTGGCAGCGCCGATGTCCAAGTCAGGTTTAATTCACGGCGCAGGGTATTGTCTTCTCGACCCGCTGGCGGTACTGCTTCAAGCGCAGGCTGATCATTAATCAAGGTGAGGCGACCTCTGACGAGCGGATAGACACGGCTATGCTGCAATTCTTGTGCATCTAAAAAGGCCAAAAAATCGTCACGCTCAAAGGGCTGAATATCAACCGCAAAATGATTGGGCGCATCTTGAGGGAGCTGCTGCTGCCAATCTCCGACCAGCTGTGTTCCGGCACGCCCGACCAGCAGGATGGCGGTAAAAGCTAGGGTAAAGGTGCCCAATTGCAAGAGCGTTTCGCCGGGATGGCCCATCAACCGGCGATAGGTTTGTCGCCAGCTCCAGCTGAGGCGCTGCAGGCCAAGTCCCAGCATTTTGAGGAGCACCCAGCCGCAAGCAGCCACCAGCAGGCCGACCAGGAGTAGACCGATCAGCGTGCTGCTAGTTAAGAGCAAATCACCAGAAAGGGCATAGCCGACAAGGAGCACGCTCAGCATGGCCAAGCTATAAGTCAAACCGGCTGCCAAGCTGAGCTTCCACGGGCGAGCCTGTAAGACAGCCAGCGGGCTCACCTGCGCTAAGGATAAGATCGGCGCCAGCGCCAGCCCTAAAAGCAGCATCCAGGAGGAGGCTAAGGCCAACAGCCAAGGCCATAGACTCGGTTCAGGCAAGGTCAACGGCAGTACAGGCGCGAGTAAAGCAACCAGCCCCAAGTGAGCAAGGTAACCCAGAGCACCACCTAAGAGCCCCACCAGCAGACCTAGCCAGAAAAACTGCAAAACCAGCAAGCGAGCAACACGCCAGCGCGTTAATCCCATACAGCGGAGCAGGGCGACTTCCTTGGCTTGGCGGCGCACCTGCCTTTGCATCGCCAAGGCAATGGCCAGCGCAGCCAGTAGGATCGCCACTAAACCGGCCATATTGAGAAAACGCTGACCTTCTCCCAGTGCTCTGGCCAGTGCGGGCTGATCTTCCTCCAGCAAGCGCAGGCGCTGATCTTCACGAATCCGCTCACCTAGCGCCCTCGTCACCCCTTCAGGCTCCGCGTTGCCCAGCCTGATGCCAAGACGCCACTGGGCTCGGCTCAGTGAGGCCAAGAGCGCGCTCTCCTGTAAACTCTCTAAATGCACCATCACGCTCGGTGAAAACTGACTAAAACCACCGCGCTGTTCAGGTGTTTCTAAAAGCAGGTGGGTGATTTGCAAAGATCGATCCCCAAGCAGCAGCTCTTGGCCGATTTCCACACCCAGGCGCACGGCCACCGCAGGTTCAATCCAGATCTCGCCAACAGCAGGGGGGTGTTGCACACTCAGCGCGCCTTCGGCCCCGCTCAGTTGAATGGAGCCCAGCAAGGGGTAGTCATCCCCTACGGCTTGAACACTCACCAACAGCAGGTCATCATCCGTTGCCGCCATGCTGGTCATGCTCGCACTTTCGCTATAAGCCAGTCCAGCCGTATCCAGCCAGTCGATCAAGGCGGCATCAGCGGGTTGGCGGCCAGAAATCACCAGATCACCGCCAGCTAAACGCGACGCCTCAAAAGACAGCGCACCCTGCATACGCTCGCCCAACACCGCCAAGAGGGTCGAACAGCTCACCGCCAAGAGCAGTGCCAAAATCAACACACGATACTCACCCGCACGCACACCGCGCCAGAGCAATCGCGCCGCTAAAGTCGCGTCCTGTATCATGCGACGCCTCCAGGCTCGATGGCATCAATGCGGCCGGATTTTAACCGCACGATGCGCTGACAACGCTGCGCTAAGCCTTCATCGTGGGTCACCAAAATCAAAGTCAGCGGCTGGCTGGTTTGATCATTCAGTGCAAAGAGCAGATCAGCCACCTTCGCACCATTATCGCCATCCAGATTTCCTGTGGGTTCATCAGCAAAAAGCACCTGAGGCTGAGCCGCAAAAGCACGCGCAATCGCCACACGCTGCTGCTCACCTCCTGACATTTGATGCGGACGATGCTGTGCGCGTGCTGCCAACCCCACTTGCTCTAAGTGCTGGCGCGCCATGGCCAGTGCTGACTTCTCGCCTCGCAGCTCAAGCGGCAGGGCTACATTTTCAAGGGCCGTGAGTTCAGGAAGCAGCTGGAAGGACTGAAAGATAAACCCCACCTCTTGCGCCCGCACGAGTGCACGCGCATCTTCATCCAATTGACTGAAAGGCTGTTGTCGCCATGTCAGCTGGCCTTGAGTGGGAACATCTAAACCCGCCAGCAAAGCCAAGAGGGTCGATTTGCCTGAGCCAGAAGGCCCTAAAATCGCCAAGCTCTCCCCCTGATAGACAGAAAGATTGATATCATCAAGAATGATCAGCTCGCCAGCTTCTTGTGTTAAACGGTAACCCAAGGCTTGGGCTTCTAATACAACAGCGGATAATTCGTTTTTTTGGGGAGTGGAATCCATGTTCTATCCTATTGATCATCAAGGTCGTAAAGCCGTAAACCCTGGCTCTAGCGGTCGTCATTTACCGCATCCACCTCGACACCAGCGCCTAGCTGATTGGTCGACATGGATACGTCAAGGCTTACTGATCTGTCTATTGGCCTGCCTACTCCTCCCCAGCAGCGCGCTGGCCGCCCAAGATCCAAGCGCAGCAACAGAAGCACGCCTCTTGGTGGTTGGGGATAGTTTAAGTGCGGCCTACAATATGCCAGAAAACCAAGGCTGGGTCAGTTTGCTGGCAGATCGCCTCGCTGAGCAGGCCCCCCACTGGCAGGTCATCAATGCCTCGATCAGTGGTGACACTAGCGCGAACTGGCTGAATCGCTTGCCGTTTCTGCTCAGACAGCATCAACCCCAGCTGGTTCTGATTGAACTTGGTGGTAATGATGGCTTACGTGGCCTGCCCACCGCTCGGATCGAGCAGCAGCTCGAGCGGATGATTCTGCTCACTCAAGAGGCCAATGCGCAACCACTGCTGATCGGAATTCAAATCCCACCGAATTATGGTCCGCGCTATAGCGAAGAATTCCGCCAGGTCTTCTCGCGTCTTGCCGAGCGTTATCAGCTTCCTTTTGTCCCTTTTTTATTAGAGGGCATCGCGGATCAACCCAGCTTGATGCAAGCGGATGGCATTCACCCCACAGCCGAGGCGCAAGCCCGTATTCTAGAAGTGGTTTGGCTTGAGTTAGCGCCGCTGCTCGATTAAGGTATCTCTGATCCATTCGGGTGACCAACTTGGATGGTCATCCACCTGCCTTGACGATCCACAAGCCGATAGCGCACCTGATCATCTAGCCCAGCTCAACAAGTACAACAGGAGGTCCTTGATGAACGACACTGTCCGTCAACCTGATGCAGTCGACACCCAACCCGCCCCTGCGTCTAGCGCGGTAAAAACCAGCACCACGCCTACGGCGACACCGGCACACCCACTAGAAGCCAATGAAGTCCCAGCCAGTCCTTTTGAGACAGGCCAGTACCCCTATAGTAAAAAGATCACCCGCCGTGAATACGAGGCGCAAAAACGCCTACTGCAAATCGAACTTTTGAAAATGCAGCGCTGGATTAAAGAAGAAGGCGAGCGTGTTGTGATTCTGTTTGAAGGCCGTGATGCTGCGGGCAAGGGCGGTACCATCAAACGCATGATGGAGCATCTCAACCCACGGGGCGCGCATGTTGTCGCATTGGAAAAACCTTCTGAGCGCGAAAAAACCCAGTGGTATTTCCAGCGCTATATCCAAAATCTGCCAGCCGCAGGTGAGATCATTCTTTTTGACCGCTCTTGGTATAACCGAGCTGGCGTGGAGCGGGTGATGGGGTTTTGCTCACAAGAAGAATATGTGCAGTTTTTGCACCAAACGCCGGTTTTTGAGCAGATGCTGGTCGATAGTGGGATTCGCCTGTTTAAGTTCTGGTTCTCTGTCTCACGCAATGAGCAGTTCCGTCGCTTTATGGCCAGACGCAAAGATCCATTAAAACAGTGGAAGCTCTCGCCCGTTGATCTGGCCTCACTCGATAAGTGGGATGATTACAGCCGTGCTAAAGAGGCGATGTTCCTCCATACCCATAAAAGCCAAGCACCGTGGACAGTCATTAAATCCGATGACAAAAAACGGGCTCGCCTTGCGGCCATGCGTCAGCTGTTATCCAGCATCCCCTATGCGAATCGAGATGATGAAGTTGTTGCAGCACCTGATCCACTGCTGGTGGCCAGTGCCGCAGAAGTCCTCTCGAATCCAAATATCTAAGTGCTTTGAATAAGGAGCTTTCCATGGCCGACCTGCCTCATGCTCAAGGTGAACATACTGCCCATGCACAACGCGTTGTGGCCGCCTTCAAAGAAAAACTCAGCCAAAGTGGGCGCGATCATGTCGGTATCAAGCACTTTGAAGAGCTTGAACTGCTGATCGAACTCGCTATCGCCACTTCAGTCAACCTCACTCGCGAAGAGTGTGCTGTACAGTTAGAAGCCTTCGCCAAGGCTTTGCGCTCAGCGGAATACAGCCACTAGGACAGAGAGAGTCGACCTATCTTGCTGTTGTTCGCAGACAGCAAGATAGGTCACTGAAAAATTAACAAAAGAGCATAAGAAACCACGCTTGAGCTGCAAAAGCTCACAGGAGCAGAATAGCGAAATGTTATGATGCGAGATTAAGGTGCGTCATCAAGCCACTTTTACCTCTCTGGTATGGCTGCAGCCAGAGAGCATTTTTTGATCCTAAGCAGCCAGTGCTGGACCATCAAATCCACGGAGGAATTGAGATGCAACTGACGCGACAAACTGACTACGCTCTGCGAGTCCTGATGTTCCTTGGCGTACAAAAGGATGAACGCCTAGTAACAATTAGCGATATTGCCTACCACTTTGCCATTTCACGCAACCACTTGATGAAAATCGTCCACAAGCTTGGCCAGATGAATTACATCCAGACGGTGCGCGGAAAATATGGCGGCTTGCGCCTCGAGCGTGATCCAAGCAGCATCAACCTTGCGCAACTCATCCGTGATTTTGAAACCACACTTGAGGTGGTGGATTGCCAAAAGCTCACCTGCCCTATTACCAGCGCTTGTGAGCTCAAACCGATACTGCGCCAAGCTCAAGACGCCTTCCTCGGTGTGCTCGAGGGCTATACCCTAGCTCAGCTGCTCAGCAACCCCGCCGATTTGCGTAGCCTACTCGGATGGCCTGAATCTGACGAACTCCCCTTGCAAATTATGGCGGTTTCTTAGCGACAAAAGCAGGCTAGGCCGCTTCCTGACCTGTGCCGTATTGAGTTTTGTGGCAGAAATCGGCATAGTGGCAGCACCCTTTTGATCAGGAACCACCTAGCCATGAGCCGAACTCCTACCATTAGCCCAGAGCTGCTGGAAAAAATCGTCAATGAGTCTCAAGACGGCATCGTCGTCGCCGAGCTAGAAGGCGATGAGCACATTCTGATCTATGTGAATCAAGGCTTTGAGCGGCTCACCGGTTACAGCGCAGACGAAATCCTCTACCAAGATTGTCGCTTTTTGCAAAACGGTGATAAAAATCAGCGTGGTCTCGATCGCGTGCGTGAAGCCCTCAAGCAAGGTCGCCCCTGCCGTGAAGTCCTGCGCAACTACCGCAAAGATGGCTCCTTGTTTTGGAATGAGCTTTCCATTACGCCCGTCTACAATGAAGAAGACCAGCTGCAATACTATATTGGCGTCCAAAAAGATGTGACTGAACTGATGGAGTTCAAAATGCGCCATACAGGTGAAAGCGACTATCCAGCCTCCAGCGAATAAAAAAAGCTTGTCTTCTGACCTAAAAAATCCTATATAGCAGGTGTGAATAAGACCACTTTTGGAGCCGCCTCATGGGTAGTGAAGAAACCAGCTATGTCGATGATGATGATGTCTTTGAATCTGCTGTCAACGATGAAGACTATGAGCTAGAACTGAGTAGTAAGGACAAGCTCGCAGAGAAGGAGATCTCACCTTTGGCCAAGCGGCGCATGATAGAAGCGCTGCTCGAAGAAAGGCGCTTGCGGCGTCAAATTGAAGATGACTTTGATTTTGATGACTAAAAGCTGGGCTCAAAAAAACCGCTGTGATCGCAGCGGTTTTTTTATTTCTGCATCCAGTAAAAAACTAGAGGCTGAGCGGCTGTCCGTTTAGGGTGAACTCACCGTTTTCGAGCAAAAAGACCTGCGGGCCTTCCTCCACCAGGTAGTCATTGGGGATGGGTAGCATCATGCCATTCAGCAGGCTGGCACTCAGCTCTTGTAACTCTGCACGCAACTGAAGACGCGCAAAGAAGGCTTCTTCGTTGTCATAACGCTGATGACGAGGCCCCATATCAAACAAGACTGACTCGACCAAAGCTGGCTCTAAGCCCTCCCCATTGAAGCCCAAACGAGCAAAGAGGCTTTCATTAATCTCTTTACCCATCATGTCCATCTGAAAGCGCATTTGATCCACCACCAGAGCAGGTGAAGCCGCAAGCAGTTCAGTGACATAGCGCATCATATTTACGGCATCTGCCGACTTCTCTTCACCACGCATCTCATTGACAAAGATATCAAGCAGATTAGCAGCAGGCTCGCCTAGAATATTTTCTGTGTGCATCTCTAGAGCGAAATCATTCAGCATGAAAACATCATTCATACTAAAAGTGTCCTGACTCATTGTTAATGCATAATCCAGCGCCGCAGGCGTCAGGCTCATCTGCTGCTGCAAGGTTAAACCGGCCAAGCTCAGACTGGTGGAATTCCAGCCGCTTTGTTCTACAAAGTCCAAGGATTCCAAATCCAGCGTTAGGCTGGAGCGCACCCAAGGATACTCACCTTCTTGCTCCACCACAGCACTCAAATGACGCAGGCGCAAGCCATCTTCGCTTCTGGACTCACTGATATCAATAGCACCAACACCCATCTCTAGCTTGGTTGCACCACCAAAGCGATAATGCATTTCAAGATTTAAATCACGCAGAGTGACTTCAACACCCTCTTCATTAATATCAATATTAGGAATATCAAAGCTCAGCTGAGCACCACGCCAGTTGGCCGTCCCTTGATAAGGAAAAGCAGGCTGATTTAAGAAATCATTAATACTCGTGATCTTGCCATACTCTTCTTCTATCTCGATTTCCATACCACCTTTAAAACTGGCCCAGCCTGGGAAGTAGCGCGCCTGACTCGCTGAACGGATTAACAGACGATCGCCATAACCCAGATCCATAGCCAGCACCAAGGCTTCTTGTGAACCGAAAAAGCCGGACTCGACTTCATGGCTCACCAGCTCCAACGCAGGATCAGACAGGGCCTGGTCTAAGGCACGGCGACTTTCGGCTTCATAGGTCGAGCCTGTTTTCAGCGTCACACCACCCAGCACTACGAGCGCCGCACCACCGATTGCTAAATACTTTTTCATCCTCACCTCGAAATAATATCCATACTAAAAAACAACATAATAAACAAAAAACAATATAATCCACGCATAAAGACCTGCGAGGACATCGTCAATCATAATACCAAAACCACCAGAAACATGTTGATCTAACCATCGAATCGGCCAAGGTTTGATAATATCGAAAAACCGGAACAAAATAAATCCAGCCAGCGCCCAAGTCCAATGCACAGGTAAAAAAGCCATGGTGATCCAATAACCAACAAACTCATCCCATACAATACCACCATGATCATGCACACCTAGATCACGTGATGTTTTTCCACACAACCAACAGCCAAGAACAAAAGCCAGTAGAGTGATGAGGACATAAAACAAAGGTGAACATTGCGCTAACAAGAAATACAGTGGAATAGCGGCCAGCGTACCGAAGGTGCCGGGGGCCCAAGGTGCTGCACCACTACCAAGACCAAAAGCGAGAAAATGAATGGGATTTCGCCAAACCGAGGCGGGGGCTTGATTCCTAGGCATAGTGAGACCTTAATCCTTGCGCTGGATGAGCCGTGAATGTTTAAAAATGCTTAAATCCGCGTGGCGCGAGACGTTCACCAACCTGATTATGCATACCCGCTCCTGCAACACAGCGCCCGATCACGGTTAAATGCGGGCAAAGCTGCCGAGCAAGAGGCAGTTCAGCAGAGGGCAGCGTCAACAACAACGCATAATCATCCCCGCCTTCGCAAGCCGCAAACTGTTGCTGCTCAATAGGCCAGTGTTTTTTTAGCCACGGATGGATCGGCAGAGCCGCTAAATCTAGCTCAGCAGCAACCGCAGAGGCTGCTAATAGGTGCTGACAATCAGCAAGAAGGCCATCCGAAATATCAATACAAGCGCTGACCTTCACCTGCTCACGCAGACGAAGGGCTTCTTGCATGCGGCTGGCGGGCAGCATATAAGCCTGTTCGATGGCATTCCACTGATGACGATCCTGTGCTCGCGGTGGATCAGCCAGTAGGCTCTGCAGACCGGCATAGGCCGCACCGAGATCGCCCAGCACGGCAATCACATCGCCGACCTGGGCGCCTTGGCGTCGCCAGACACGATGTGCCGGAACCCGGCCGATGACCTGAACACTGATCGACAACGGCCCGCGGGTGGTATCTCCACCGATCAGCGGGCAGTGCTGAGCCTCAGCAAAAGCGCGTAAACCCTGACTAAACGCCTGTAGCCACACTGGGTCTTGCTCAGGCAAGCTGAGCGCCAGCGTAAAACCAACAGGCTCGGCCGCCATGGCGCTCAAATCAGAAAAAGCCACTGCCAGTGCGCGCCATCCGATGGCCCAAGGATCAGCTTGTGCTGGAAAGTGACGATCCGGTAAAGAGGTATCCACCGAAATCGCCAGTTGTTCTCCAGTGTGACCAGCCAATAAGGCGCAGTCATCACCGATCCCCAGCACCACCTGCTTGCTTGGCGTACCAATACTGGAGAAGTACTGCTGGATCAGTGCAAATTCATCCATGATGCTGGCCTATTGGGACTGACGCTTGGCTTGAATTTCTGCCATACGCTGATGCTGAGCCAACTTATCCACGATCCCGTTGATGTACTTGTGACTTGCGGTCGCACCAAAGCGTTTCGCCAGTTCAACGGACTCATTGATAATGACCCGATAAGGCACATCCAAACGAAAGATCAGCTCATAAGCGGCAAGGCGCAATAAGGCCAACTCGACAGGATCGAGCTCTTCAAGACGGCGATCCAGGAAGTGACTAAAGCTGTTGTCCAGCTCTTGCACTTTTTGTGGGATCTGCTGGGCCAGCTCATGGAAATAAGCCAAATCCGCACGTTGAAGCACCAGTGTAATTTCTTCATGAGGCTCAAGCCCATCATCAGGGACAGAGGCACGAATGCTCGCCTCCACCTGGTGCATGGGATTACCACTGACTTGCCACTGATAGAGGGCTTGCAAGGTCAGCTGACGGGCCGCTGAACGTGCCTGACTGCGTGAGGGTTTGCTTTTCTTTGCAGCGGTCATATTAACGTCCTAGTGCCTGCAGCAGATGGACCATTTCCAGAGCGGCTTCAGCGGCTTCAGAACCCTTATTGCCCATCTTGGTGCCTGAGCGCTCAATCGCCTGCTCAATAGAATTCACCGTAAGCACACCATTGGCAATCGGAAGGCTGCTGTCCATCATCAGGCGACCTAGAGCTGAATTGCACTCTCCAGCGACATATTCAAAATGGGGCGTGCCGCCACGAATCACCGCGCCGAGCACAATCACGGCTGCTGGCTGACGATGCTTCAGCACCTGCTGGACGGCCAAAGGCAGCTCCCATGCACCTGGAGCACGTACGATCTCGATTTGATCGCGAGCAATACCGTGACGCGTCAGGGTGTCAATCGCGCCAGCAACCAGGCTTTCAACCACAAAATGATTAAAGCGGCCAACCACCAAAACGAACTGACCTTGGACCGCACCAAGTTGACCTTGGGTTTCTGTAATCTGCTGCATATTCAATAACCTACAGTTAAAGGGTGAAGAATCAAAACCCATCAAGGCTTATTCTGCGCCCAGAGTTTCAACAATTTCTAAATCAAAACCAGACAAGGCACCAAATTTCAGCGGCGAGGATAGCAGACGCATTTTGCCCACACCTAAAGCACGTAAAATTTGGGCGCCTGTACCGATGGTTAAATAGGTCCCTGCACCATCTTGCGCACTGCTGCGCATTTCTCGCTCAAGACCCAGGAAGCGCTTTAGCTGAGCTTCAAGATCGGCCTGCTGTCCAGTCGGCGCTAACAAGACCAACACACCCTCTTCTGCCTCGGCGATGGTCTGTAAAGAGCGGCGAACATTCCAGCTGGTTTTACCTGGCTGACGCGCATCCAGCAGATCTTTATAGGTGTCAGCCTGATGTACACGTACCAACGTGGGCCGCTCAGGCGTTGGCTGGCCTTTGACTAACGCCAGATGACTGACGCCTTGCACGTGATCCTGAAACACCTGCACGGTAAACTCACCATGCTCTGTATCCAAGGTATAACGCTCGCCTGGCGTGACGGTATGCTCGTTGGTCACACGATAATGAATCAGATCCGCAATGGTGCCAATTTTCAGCTGATGCTCAGCGGCAAAAGCTTCTAAATCAGGACGACGCGCCATCGTGCCATCAGGATTCATAATTTCGACAATCACCGCAGCAGGTTCAAAGCCGGCTAATGCAGCCAGATCACATCCGGCTTCGGTGTGGCCGGCACGCTGGAGCACACCACCTGGTTGAGCGCGCAGCGGGAAGATATGTCCAGGCTGCACAATATCCGTGGCTTGCGCATTGCGTGCCACAGCCACCTGGACCGTGCGTGCGCGGTCTGCCGCTGAAATACCCGTCGTCACCCCAGTGGCGGCTTCAATCGATAAGGTGAAGTTGGTTGAAAACTGCGCCCCGTTTTGATCGACCATCAAAGGCAGACGCAGCTGTTCGCAACGCTGCGAGGTCAGCGTCAAACAAATCAAACCACAGGCATGGCGAGCCATAAAGTTGATCGCCTCTGGCGTCACTTTTTCAGCGGCCATAATCAGATCGCCTTCGTTCTCACGATCTTCGTCATCCATCAAGATCACCATCTTACCTTGACGCAGATCTTCAATAATCTCTTCAATACTATTCAGGGTCATAACTGCCTCTTGTTTATCGATTCTGGTGCTCACAGAGCAAAGTCATACGCCAATCTCGACCCACCGCGCGCACATCCTGCACCGTCACTTGGATCGCTTGTTGCAGCTGAGTCACACCAGGTAGGCTTAACAAGCCTCGTGCCGCATCCCCTAAGAACTGAGGGGCCATGTATAAATAAAGCTGCTGAATCAATCCAGCCTGCAAAAAAGCGCCACACAAGTGCGCGCCAGCTTCAACCATGACTTGGTTCATCTGGCGCTGTCCAAGCTGAGTCAGCAGAGCATTTAAATCAATACGCTCTACACAGCTTCTGGGTTGTAACAGCACCTCAGCACCTGCGCCAACCAGAGCTTCAACCCGCTCAGGGTTGATTTCAGCGGCCTCTGCACAGGCCACAATCAGTACTGGCGCAGTATCTTGGAAAAGAGCGGCATCACTGGGCGTGCGCAAGGAGGAATCGAGGATAATGCGTGTCGGCTGCATAAAGCCTGTTTGCGCTAACCAAGGGCCCTCTCGCACTGTCAAACGTGATTGATCGGCCAGCAGGCTATCAATCCCCGTGATCACAGCACAGGATTCAGCGCGTAAACGCTGAACATCACTTCTGGCTTCTGGCCCAGTAATCCACTGGGATTCACCCGAAGCCATCGCCGTGCGTCCATCCAAGCTCATCGCTTGCTTGGCCATCACCCACGGCCGGCCTGTTTGCATTCGCTGCACAAAACCTTGGTTCAAAACACGCGCTTCGTCTTCTAACACTCCACAGGTCACCTGGATACCGGCAGCAGCAATCCGAGCTAAGCCCTGCCCCGCGACCAGCGGATTGGGATCTTGGATGGCGACCACCAGATGCGCAATGCCAGCCTGAATCAGGGCATCCGCGCAGGGTGGCGTGCGCCCAAAATGGCTGCAGGGTTCGAGTGTGACATAGGCTGTCGCACCTTGGGCTCGACCCGCTGCTGCACGCAAGGCATGGACTTCAGCATGAGGCTCACCAGCACGCTGATGCGCCCCCTCGCCGATAATCTGCCCATCTTTGACCAACACGCAGCCCACACGAGGATTCGGGCGGGTAGTGTAATAGGCTTGGCGCGCTAAATGTAAAGCACGCGCCATATAAAATTCATGAGTCACAATAGAGACCTAAGGATGATCAGGGTGTTGCTCTTAACACCATTCAAATAGCCCAGTTTAAACACCCTTTTGGGACACAGCTTCTTTGGGCAAGGATTCTTGAGATAGAGCCTCGTGGGGTGAAAGCTGATCGATCTCCGCCCGAAACTCATTGAGGTCTTTAAATTGGCGATACACAGAAGCAAAACGAATATAGGCCACCTGATCCAACTGCTTCAGCTGTTGCATCACTAGCTCACCGAGCTGCAAAGAGGCGACTTCACGCTCACCACTGGCCCGCAGCTCTTGGCGAATTTTTTCTATGGCGGCTTCAAGAGCCTCTGTTTTGACAGGCCGTTTTTCTAAGGCGCGTAAAAGCCCCGCACGCAGCTTGGATTCTTCAAAGCTCTCGCGCGAACCGTCCCGCTTCACGATGCGTGGCATATGCAGCTCAGCCGTTTCATAGGTCGTGAAGCGCTCACCACAACTGAGGCATTCACGACGCCGACGCACCTGGCCACCTTGTGCGACCAAGCGAGAGTCATTTACCTTTGTTTCTTGAGCACCACATAAAGGGCAATACATAGAGCCACCACAGCAAGGCCAAGCCTAATTTAAGCGCCTATTTTATGCTAGTTTGCGCCTTCATGACAGTCAGACGCCGCTGCCAAAAAGACAAACCCAGTCCAAAAGCCAAACTTGGGCCCAGCATCAGAATACCGTAGATCACAGGAGGCACGGACATGGCGGGATTATTCAGCACCACCAAAGTCACAACCAAGGCAGTACCTCCGTTTTGTACACCCACCTCAAGCCCAAGCGTAAGGCGCTGAGTCGGCGACATCTGCCACAGCCGCCCCCAACACCAACCAGCAGCTAAGGCCACACAATTCATCAGTAGCACTGCTGGAGCCGTCATGCGCAAAAATTCGGGCATATTGTCCCAGTGTTTATTGGTCAAGGCGATCAGCACCAGCAACAAAAAGGCCACCGAAGCTGGCTTCATCTTCGGCATTAACCAACGAGCACAGCGCGGATAGACTGAGGCCAGCAGCATCCCCAATAAAATAGGGAGCAAGGAAACCAACATCAGCTGCGCCCAAGTTTGCAGTAGCGGCAAGTGGATAGCCAGATCATGATTCAGCCAGACATTCAACACCCAGCTGGCGAAAAGCGGCAAGGTAAAGGGCACCAACAAGCTGGTGATGGCGGTCAGCGTGACTGAGAGGGCCACATCACCGCGCGAAAGAAAAGTCATCAAGTTTGAAGAGGCGCCACTGGGCGCAAAGCTTAAAATCAGTAAACCAGCAGCAAAAACAGGGGGAAGCTCAAAGACCCAAATGGCCAGCAAGGCGGCAAGCGGCGGGAGCAGAAACTGGCCTGCCAAGCCCGCTAAAATCACACGTGGAGCCTGGCCAATACGCATAAAATCGGCCACGGATAAGGTCATGCCCATCCCGAGCATCATCATAAAGAGCGCCGCGGGCAGGAAGAAACTGAGCAACCAATCTTGTCCCATCGTCTTCTCTTCTGCTCACTGAACCTTCATCGACAGGTGTCCATCAAGGCTAAAAAAACAGGCGCTGTTTCAAAGGCAGCGCCGCACAAGGTTACTCTTCGGTCTCGCCGTCAAGATCATCATCTTCATCGATAACCTGCGCCAGCAAGGGCGCCTGATCATCTAAATCAAACACCATAAAAGACAACTCCACCTGAATAAAAGCTTCAAAAACCTCGCGAGATAGCTCTTCAGGCCAGTAAGCAGGATCTTCTTCCCAAGAGAGCAGTTCGTTTTCAAGAAGATCAACATAGCGCTCTTCTAAGAAAACCTGAAGATCTTCGCCGTCTTCAAGCTCAGGCACGAGATAAGTGGTGGCTTCTTGGTTAACTTCAGCCAAGGTCACCAGGTCATCGCTCTCATCATCCAAGCCATTAATCCAGTCAACAAATGGCTGCTTCAGCTTGATATTGATGGCTGAGCGGTTCAGCATTTTCATGGTGTTTCTCCGACAAGTGAATGCTGTGCATTATGCGCACTTCTGCGTAGGAAACCAAGAGATCTCCTGCTGCTCAGCAAAAGAAATCACCTCGTGTTGTGCTGATGAACAAAAATGCCTTCCTGATGGACATCAAGAAGGCATCAGCAACACTGTCTTAGACGTTAAGAGCAGCCAACAGCCTAATTTTTATGCAGTGCGGCATTCAGTTCAACGGCAGAGCGATTGGCAAGGCATTCAACACGCCCATTGAGTGAGTTACGACGGAAGAGCAGATCCGTCTGGCCTGCCAGCTCACGCGCCGCTAGGGTTTTGACTTCTTGACCTGCCGCATCCAGCAACACCACCTTGGTGCCCGCAGTCAAATACAGGCCCGCCTCGACAGTGCAGCGATCACCCAGAGGAATACCGATACCTGAGTTAGCACCCAGCAAACAACGCTCACCGACACTGATGACGATATTGCCACCACCGGAGAGGGTGCCCATCGTAGAGCAACCACCACCCAGATCAGAACCGGCACCAATAAAGACACCCGCACTGACGCGCCCTTCAATCATGCTTGGCCCTTCTGTTCCTGCATTAAAGTTGACAAAACCTTCATGCATTATCGTGGTGCCTTCACCTAAATACGCACCCAAGCGCACACGGGAGGCATCGGCAATCCGCACACCTGTGGGAATCACATAATCGGCCATACGCGGGAATTTATCGATGCTTTCTACGGTGAGGATACGGCCTTCCATACGCGCTTGCAGCTGACGCGCGGGTAGTTCTTCAAGATCGATTGCGCCATCAGTGGTCCAAGCCACATTCTTCAGCAGGCCAAAAGCGCCTGTTAGATTGATTTGGTGTGGCTTCACCAAGCGATGCGATAACAAATGCAGCTTTAAATAGACTTCAGGCGTACTTTGCGGATCAACATCTTCTGCCAAAAGTGTAATCACTAAAGGGCGATGGCTACGCTTCATCTGCTCAGCAATGACAGCCAGATCATGGGCATTGATGGCATCTAAGGCTTCAGAAAGCGTGCTTAAACGATCGACAGTCAAGGTGCAAGACTGGTTGCCTTCAGAATACTGGCAAGCCGCTTGCAGGGCTTCAACGATTTTGGGGTCTGGGTTCAGCAGAGGTTTAGGATAATAGACTTCCAACCACTCACCTTTTGCATTCTGTGTACCTACACCAAAGCCACAGGCAAAAATCTTAGTTGTGCTCATTTCTTGTCCTCATTGATAATAAAACAGGTTTCGCGCGGGCGCAGGAGCTGAGCCCATCGGGTACGAATGCGACCCAGACCGCCAATCTACTCAGCCTAATAGCTGCTGCTGCCATAGATCGGCATCAAAGCCGACCAAAAACGGCATACAGCCTGTGACGAGCGGGCGCTTAATTAAACTGGGGTGAGCCGACATTAGCTGAATCGCTAAGGCCTGCTGGGCGGAGGGCTCGGGTGCCTCCAATAGCGCTTGCTTTTCTTCTGCGGGTAATTGACGCCAAGTTGTGCCACGACGATTCACCAGCACCTCCCAGCCGAGCTGATCAACGCAATCGCGCAGCCATGCTGCATCAACACCCTGTTTTTTGTAGTCATGAAAAGCGTAGTCTAAACCCTGATCTTGCAGCCATTGGCGCGCTTTTTTGACAGTTTGACAGTTGGGAATACCATAAACAGTGAGCATTTTACCTTTTTTCCTCGCAGCCTGCTTCAATAAAACGTCGAATCCGCTGCGCCCCTTCAATGCACGCGGCTAATTCGGCTACCAGCGCAAGGCGAATCCGCCCTGCTGCGGGGTTATGTCCCTCAACTTCACGCGATAAATAACGGCCCGGCAAGACGGCTAGGTTCTGGGTCGCCAGCAAGCGCTGCGTAAAAAGCGTGTCCTCAATTGGCGTGCGCGGCCACAGATAAAACCCTGCATCTGGGCGCTGTATATCCATCACTGGCGTCAGAATTTCAAGCACCGCATCAAACTTCTGGCGATACAGAGCACGGTTCTCGCGCACATGCGCTTCATCCTGCCAAGCGGCTATGGAAGCCAACTGGTGATGGGGCGGCATCGCGCAGCCATGATAGGTACGATAACGCAAGAAGCGCTGCACCCACTGGGCATCCCCGGCCACAAAGCCGGAACGCAAACCAGGCAGGTTCGAGCGCTTAGAGAGAGAATGGAACACCAGACAACGCGCATAATCTTGACGACCCAACTCAGCACAGACTTGCAGCAGACCCACGGGCGGCTGGGCTTCATCATGATAGATCTCTGAATAGCACTCATCAGCGCAGATCACAAAATCATGCTCATCGGCAAGCGCGATCAACTGCTTTTGCTGCTCCACAGAAAGCAGAGCCCCAGTAGGATTGCCAGGCGCACAAATAAAGACTAACTGAGTGGCGGCCCAGACTTCAGCAGGCACCTGAGTGAAATCAGGCTGAAAACCTGTTTCTTCTTCGCACGCCAGATAATGCGCCTCTGCGCCAGCCAATAAGGCCGCACCTTCATAAATCTGATAGAAGGGGTTGGGCATCACCACCTTGGCGGGGCGAGTGGGATCAATCGCCGCTTGCACAAACGCAAACAGCGCTTCACGCGTGCCATTCACTGGCAAGACTTGCGTTGCTGGGTCTAAAGGCTGCGCGCTCAGCTGAAACCGCTGGGTACACCAGTCAACAATGGCTTGACGCAAAGCCAAACTACCTTGTGTCGCTGGGTAGTGGCTGACTTGGTTCAAGCCTTGCTGCAGCGCCTCCAGCACCTTAGCTGGCGCGGGATGCTGAGGCTCACCAATAGTCAAGGCGATGGGGGCCAGATCAGCAGGGCGTTGAATCTGAGCTGTCAGCTGAGCTAGCTTTTCAAAAGGATAAGGATGGAGTTTTTCTAGATTGGGATTCATAAGTTCTCAGTCAAATAAACACGGGGCGCACACCCTGCTTAGCGTCCTGCTTGCCGATCCAGCTCATCGCACAGGCGCTGCTGGAGCCTTAAGCACAAATCAGGATCAGCAATGGGGGCACCATCCCGCTGGGTCACAAAAAAGACGTCTTCCACCCGCTCACCTAAGGTGGCAATTTTGGCATTCTGCAACAGCAGATCAAACTCAACAAAAATACGACCGATTCTGGCCAGCAATCCCGGCCGATCCGGCGTGACCACCTCAACCAGCGTACGCTGCTGATTGGCATCATTACTGATATAAACGCGCGTTGGCAGCGTAAAATGCTTGAGTTGCCGCGGGGTATGCAGCTGTACCAGCGCCGGAAACTGCTCAGGATCTTTTAAAGCACGGACCATTTCGAGGCGAATTTCTTCTAAACGCGCTGGATCACGCGGCACCTGACCATCCTGCTCTAACACGATCAAGGTATTCAGGGTATAACCCTGACGACTGGTACAAAAACGCGCATCATGAATCGATAAACCCAGACGATCCATCATCGTGGCCGTCGCGGCAAAGCCAAAGGCGGCATCTGGGGCATGGATAAAGACCTTCGTCCCCCCTTCACGCATATCTTGTGTTGGCGCGGCCACCAAAACTAGCGGCTCATCTCGCTGGTGATGCAAAATACCCTGAGTATGCCAAGCCACCTCACTCGGGGCATCCTGCAGGAAGTAGTCTTCATCCAGCGTGGACCAAAGCGCGCGCACGGCTTCCGGCTCTTCACCCATATTGACCAGCAGGGCCATCGCCTCTTGCTGAGTTTCTGCAATCCATTCTTGCGGATCAATCGGGTTTTCTAGCCCACGACGGAAGGTGCGTGCCGTTTCGGCATACAACTGATTCAATAAGGCAGCACGCCAGCCATTCCAAAGACGCGGATTGGTGGCATTTAAGTCGGCAACGGTGAGCAGATAGAGATAATCCAGATGCATTGGGTTGCCGACCTGCTCGGCAAAATGCAGGATCACATCCGGATCAGAAAGATCCTGCTTTTGCGCCGTCATCGACATCAGTAGATGCTGCTCAACCAGCCAAACCAGTAAGCGCTGATCACGCTGGGAGAGCTGATGCTGCTGCGCAAAGTCGAGCACATCCGCAGCCCCCAGCTCTGAGTGATCGCCACCGCGCCCCTTGCCTAAATCATGATAAAGACCGGCAATCCAGAGGAGTTCTAGCTTGGGGATCTGCTGCAT
>SKOQ01000182.1 GCA_007119985.1 Marinospirillum sp. | reverse complement strand
TGCGTCTGGTCACCAGTGGCGAGCGTTTTGCACTGCGCGAAATGGTCGCTCAAGACCCCAGCGTGATAGGTCAGACACGTCGTCTGCATCTGCTCGCTGATGCCAATGTGGATGTCTGGGTCAAGGGCAATATAGATCGTGATCTGCCCGATCAACAGCAGCAGCTGAGTGCGCGGACACGGGCGTGGATTGATCAGCTGGTTGATGAAGGTGTGATCACCCAGCGCTTTAGTACGGCCTTGTTTATGAATCCAGATTCGCGCAGCTCGCTGGCCTCTGCCGGTTTAGCGGGGGCCTTTATAGGCTCGCTGATGATGATGTTGATCGTGATGTTCCTGGCTGTGCCCTTAGGTGTTGCAGCGGCGGTCTATCTCGAAGAATTTGCACCCAAAAACAAGCTGACCGATCTGATCGAGGTCAATATCAACAATCTGGCCGCGGTGCCCTCGATTGTCTTTGGTCTGCTGGGGGCCTCCATCTTTATCGTTTGGTTTGATCTGCCGCGTTCAGCGCCGATTGTCGGTGGTCTGGTGCTCAGCTTGATGACGCTGCCTACAGTCATTATTGCCACTCGCTCAACATTGAAGGCCGTACCGCCTTCGATCCGTGAGGCGGCCTTGGGTGTCGGTGCCTCGAAAGTCCAGGCAGTGATGCACCATGTGTTGCCCTTGGCGATTCCCGGCATCCTCACCGGCTCGATTATCGGTGTGGCTCAGGCACTGGGTGAAGCTGCGCCCTTGCTGCTGATCGGGATGAACTCCTTTGTGGCCAGCGTGCCTGGTTCTCCGTTTGAGCAATCCACCGCCTTGCCTGCGCAGATTTTCCTCTGGCAAGGCAATGAGCTGCGTAACTTCTTTGAGGCCCGTACCTCCGCAGCTATTTTGGTCCTGCTCACCCTGATGATTTCTTTGAATGCACTCGCGATCTGGCTCAGACGCCATTTTGAGAATCGCTGGTAATCCCGCGCTGGCCATCCGCCAGAGCGAGATGGCCCAGCCTAAAACGGCACTGAACAGAACTCGAGAAGAGAAGAGGCGGTTATGAATATGCAAGTGAAGATTAAAGAAGCAGCGCAAGATCAGGATGTAGCGCACAAGAAGGTCAAAATGAGCGCGCGCAATGTCAAGGTGCACTATGGCGCGACCGAAGCCCTGCACGGGATCAATATGGATATTATGCAAAATGAAGTGGTGGCCTTTATCGGCCCTTCTGGTTGCGGTAAATCCACCTTCCTGCGCTGTTTGAACCGCATGAATGACACCATCGATATCGCCCGAGTGACCGGTGAAGTCACACTCGATGGTCGTGATATCTATGCCTCGCGCTTGGATGTGGTTCAGCTGCGCGCGCAGGTGGGCATGGTGTTTCAAAAGCCGAACCCCTTCCCAAAATCAATTTATGAAAATATTGCCTACGGACCACGCTTGCATGGCTTGGTGGATAACAAGCGGGATTTGGATGAGATCGTAGAAAGCAGCCTGACGCGCGCTGGTTTGTGGAGTGAGGTGAAGGATCGTCTGGATGCACCGGGCACCGGACTTTCTGGTGGTCAGCAGCAGCGCCTGTGTATTGCGCGTGCGATTGCGGTGAGCCCTGAGGTGATTTTGATGGATGAGCCCTGCTCAGCCCTCGACCCGATTGCCACCTCCATTATTGAAGAGCTGATCGATGAGCTTAAAGGCAGCTACACCCTTGCCATCGTGACCCATAACATGCAGCAGGCTGCGCGTGTTTCTGATCGTACCGCCTTTTTCCACCTAGGCGATCTGGTCGAGATTAATGCCACTAAGGAAGTCTTTACTAACCCACAAGATCAGCGCACTGAGGATTATATTACTGGGCGCTTTGGCTAAGAAACCTCTGATTCACTACTGCGCTGGGTGATGCTGCGTTGAAATTGGTCTCAAAATGCTCATTTACTCCATGTAAACTCCGCTTTTTCGTCCAATTTCGCCTGGCCTGACCTGCGCTCATGACGTTAATCAGAGGCTCCCTAATTGATGTAGGAGTGAGATGGATATGGTGGGCAACAAACAATTGATCGCTGGGCATATTTCTCAGCGTTACGACGCAGAATTGAAAGGTATTATCGAGCAGGTTTTGCGGATGGGCTATTTGGCTTCAGCGCAGGTTGAAAAAGCGCTGCAGGCTTTTATCCAAGTCGATATTGAGTTGGCTCAGCAGGTGATCGCTGAGGATCAACTGATTAACAGCTTGGAACTGAAAATTGATGAACAGTGTATTGAGATCTTAGCGCGTCGTCAGCCTGCGGCCAGTGATTTGCGCGTGGTGGTGGCGGTGATGAAAACGATCAAGGACTTAGAGCGTATTGGTGATCAGGCCAAGCGTATTGCACGCGCTGCGATGAAGCTGGCAGAAAGCGATACCAGGCTCAACATTCATTACAATGAGTTTGAGTTGATTGGCCAGCATGTGGTCACCATGCTGCAGCATACTCTCAGTGCTCTTCAGGACTTGGATGCGGAAAAAGCTTATGGCGCAGCGCTTGAAGATAAGGCGATCGATCAAGATTATGAAGCGATCTTACGCCAAAATATCACCTATATGATGGAAGATCCGCGCAATATTAGTCGTGTGGTCGAGATGACTTGGGTGGCCCGTGCAATAGAAAGAATCGGTGATCACGCGCGCAATATCTGTGAGTACACCATTTATCTGGTCAAAGGGCGCGATGTACGCCATCAGGCCGATGATCAACTGGAGGCCATTGCCAAGTCGCCCCGTTGATCAGGAAGAAAAGCCGCAAGGCTTTTCTTTTTGAATAAAATATGCGTTTATGTGTATATCTGTTTTTATGTTTTTATCATCGAGCTCAGTGAGGTGGGTATGACCATCAAAGTCGGTATCAACGGTTTTGGACGTATGGGGCGTTTGGCGTTACGGGCAGCTTGGGGTTGGCCAGAGATCGAGTTTGTGCAGATCAATGATCCTGCTGCGGATGCGATCAGTTTGGCGCATCTGCTGAATTTTGATTCCGTTCACGGGCGCTGGGCGCAAGAAGCTCAGGCCAGTACAGGCGAGCAGATGCAGATTGAAGGACAGGTCATTCGCTGCACCCAGCAAAAGGATATCAGTGCCGTCGATTGGTCGGGTTGTGATCTGGTGCTGGAGTGTTCTGGCAAGCACAAGAGCCAAGCGGTATTGCAGGCTTATCTTGATCAGGGTGTGCGACGTGTGGTGGTCTCCGCGCCGATCAAAGAAGCCGGCGTTTTGAATGTGGTGATGGGCGTGAATGAGCATCTTTTTCAGCCAGAACAGCACCGCATCGTCACGGCGGCCTCTTGTACGACCAACTGTTTGGCACCAGTGGTGAAGGTGATGCTCGATCACTTTGGCGTCCGCCATGCCAGTATGACGACCATCCACGATCTGACCAATACGCAGACCATTCTGGATGCGCCCCATAAGGATCTGCGTCGTGCGCGGGCTTGTGGTACGAGCTTGATTCCGACGACAACAGGCTCAGCTAAGGCCATCGTTGAGATTTTTCCTGAATTGGCAGGACGCATTAATGGCCATGCTGTGCGTGTCCCCTTGGCGAATGCCTCGCTAACAGACTGTGTCTTTGAAGTGGAACGTCCAACCAGCGCAGAAGAGGTCAATGCGGCCCTGCAAGCTGCGGCAGAAGGTGAGCTGAAAGGGATACTGGGTTATGAAGAACGGCCTCTGGTCTCCGTTGATTATCGCGGTGATGATCGCTCCAGTATTGTTGATGCCCTCTCGACGATGGTCATTAACCAGACTCAGGTCAAAATCTACGCTTGGTACGATAATGAATGGGGTTATGCACGCCGTTTGGTTGAACTTGCACGCCTAGTGGGTGCGGCGGGCTAAAGCCTTGCCAATCAGCCTGAAAAGTGCTGAAAGTTCGTGGTTAGAGAAGGCACTCAGAGTCCTAGGCTCTGGGTGTCTTGTTGATGGTTTGATGGCCCCAATGCCCGAGAAAAAAGGGCTTGAAGAAAGCGATAGCGAGGTGTCTCCATGCCGTCCTTGACTGGCTTGAGTGCAGGAGTGAAGAACTACCTGCTGATTACGGCGAACTACTGGTCCTTTACCCTGACGGATGGCGCACTCAGGATGCTGGTGTTACTGCATTTTCATCAGCTGGGCTACACGCCGATCCAGCTGGCGTTGCTGTTTGTTTTTTATGAGATTTTTGGTGTGATCACCAATCTAGTGGGTGGTTGGCTTGGCGCACGCATTGGCTTGAATCGCACCATGAATTTGGGTTTAGGGCTACAAGTGCTGGCATTAGCCATGCTGACCTTACCACCTGAATGGCTGACTCTGATCTGGGTGATGGCTGCGCAAGCCTTGTCTGGGATCGCGAAAGATTTGAATAAAATGAGCGCCAAAAGCGCCATTAAGCTGCTGCTGCCAGAAAACGCTCAGGGTCGCCTCTATGCCTGGGTCGCCTTTTTGACTGGCTCTAAAAATGCACTCAAGGGCGTGGGTTTTTTCTTGGGTGCTTTATTGCTGAGTCTGTGGGGATTTTCTGGTGCCATCTGGGCGATGCTGGTGTTGCTGCTGTTGGTGTGGGGCGCTTCCTTGTGGCTGCTGCGTGAAGAGCTGGGCCGCACGAAACATCAGCCCAAGTTTAAGGAGATCTTCTCCAATAGCTCGGCGATTAATTGGCTATCTGCGGCGCGGTTGTTTTTATTTGCCGCGCGGGATGTCTGGTTTGTGATTGCCCTACCCGTCTTTTTGAAGGCCACACTGGGCTGGGATTTCTGGCAGGTGGGGGCCTTTATGGCGCTCTGGGTCATCGGCTATGGCGCTGTGCAGGCGTTGGCTCCGCAGGTCACTCAGCGGGTGTCGGGTCAGCTGCCACAACGTGCGGCGGCTGTCGGTTGGGGGTTGGCGTTGGCGATCTGGCCTGCTTTGATCGCACTGGGTCTGCTGGCTGATTGGCCGGCGGGTCAGGTACTGGTGGTGGGGTTGTTGATTTTTGGCGTGTTCTTTGCGGTCAACTCTTCTGTGCATAGCTATCTGATTGTGCGCTACGCACGCAGTGAAGGTGTTTCTTTAGATGTTGGTTTTTACTATATGGCCAATGCGATGGGCCGCTTGTGCGGCACGCTGCTTTCTGGCTGGGTGTTTCAAGTCTATGGCTTGGTGGCCTGCCTGTGGGTGTCTACTGCTCTGGTTCTGGTGGCGGCCTTGCTGGCGCTGGCCTTGCCCAGTGAAGGCCAGCTTGAATCAACGCACACAACGCACAACTAAGGCGATGGCCTACTCTGTTTTTTCCTGTGGCGGCGTTTCGCCGTGGTAGACCTGCACCTGATGACGGCCTTGCTCCTTGGCTTGATAAAGAGCCTGATCGGCGGCTTTTAACAGGGCCTGAGCAGACCAATCTTGGCTGGGTATGGCGGAGACCGCACCGAGGCTGATCGTGACATGCTCTGCCACCTGGGAGTAGCCATGTGGGAAAGCCAGCTGGTCAATCGCTTCAAGCAAGGCTTGTGCGATCTTTTCCACACCCTGTTGGTCTGTCTCAGGTAGCAGCGCGACAAACTCTTCGCCACCATAGCGCGCGATCAGATCACCAGGGCGATGGATCACCTGCTGTAAAGCCCGCGCGACTTTGATCAAGCACTCGTCGCCCTTGCCATGACCATAGTTGTCGTTAAACGGTTTGAAGAAATCAATATCCATCATGATCACGCCAAGTGGGTATTCACTTCGCTTGTGGCGCTGAATTTCTTTTTCCATTACCTGATCAAAATGGCGTCGATTGGCAATCTGAGTCAGGCCATCGACCTGTGACATATCTTCCAGCAGGTCGGTCTTGATCTTGAGGCTGATATGATTGCGAATCCGTGCTTTGACGATTGGCACATGGAAGGGCTTGGTGATGTAATCAACGGCACCTAGATTGAGCCCTTTTTCTTCATTCTCGATTTCATTCAGCGCGCTGACAAAAATGATTGGCAGATGAATGGTATTGGGATCACTCTTCAATTCGCGGCAGACAGTGTAGCCATCTATATCCGGCATCATGATATCGAGCAGAATTAAATCTGGCGGTGTGGCGCTGCGTGCGATCTCCAGTGCCTTGGCGCCCTTGTTGGCCACCTGAATGCGATACTCATCCTTCAGCTGACTGGCCAGCACTTTGATGTTTTCTGGCATATCATCGACGATCAGAATGCGTGGTTTGTACTGCTCTGCATTGGGCTTCTCTGCATTGGGCTTTTCAAAAGAAGCTGGCTGAGCAGTGGCCTCTTGCAGCTCTGTTTCATCCAAGAGGGCGGGGTTCAGGCCGACTGCCATCGTCTCTCCTAACCAGCGCTGGAGGCAATCGCTCAGCTGCTGCTGGCTAAAGGGTTTGCCGAGATGGTCATTCATACCGGCGGCCAGAGCTTTTTCTTTATCCTCGACTAAAGCGGCGGCGGTGAGGGCAATAATCGGCACATCTGGGTGCTGTTCACGAATACGGCGTGTGGCTTCATAGCCATCCATCACCGGCATCTGAATATCCATCAAAATTAAAGCATAGGTCGCTTGGTTGACCATTTCGACGGCTTCACCACCGTGATGAGCAAAATCAACTTCTAACCCCATCGCTTGAAGCTGAGCCCCCACCACCTGTTGATTGATTTCATGATCATCGACCACCAGCACCTTTTGGTGTTGGAAACGGGTGGGGTTGGGTTTCACCTGAGCCTGTTGATACAGATGGCAGAGCGCATTGTAGAGGTTTGAGCGATGCACTGGCTTATGTAAATAAGTGATGTCTTCTTCGGCCTGTAGGCGGATGTGGTTCTGATCGTGCGCCGAGACCATCAGCATGGTCGGCAGGGGCTGGGGGTGTGCGTTCTGTTCGAGTAATTGACGAATATGGCGCAATGCGCTGAGTCCATTGAGGCGTGGCATCTCCCAATCCATCAAAATGGCACTAAAGTGGCGACCGGCTGCCAGTGCCTGCTCGACCTTCTCAACAGCCTCAAGGCCATCTGTGGCTTCTTCGACTTCAAAGTGCCAGGTTTCTAAGATCTCACGCAGCACCTGACGAGCCACTGGCTGGTCATCGACGACCAGAGCCGTGCCGGGGTGCTCGTTTTCTAGGCGTGGACGCTTGGCGAGATGGGCGACCGCAGGCAGGCTGAGTTGGAATGAAAAACGGCTGCCGCTGTTGGGCGTGCTCTCAAGCTGAATGCTCTGACCGCCCATCAGCTCGACCAGCTGTTCACTAATCACCAAGCCTAGACCTGTGCCGCCATGGCGGCGGGTCATCGAGTTATCGACCTGACTAAAGGCCCGAAAGAGGCGCGATTGCTGCTCAGCATCCATGCCGATGCCGGTATCTTCAATGCTAAAGGTCAGGTGGACGACCTTTGCCGTGTCATGATCCAGCTGGGCCGTGCGTTGAATGTTCAGCGTGATGCTGCCTTGATCGGTGAACTTGACCGCATTACTGAGCAGGTTGGTCAGCACTTGCGTCAAACGCAGCTCATCGCCCAAATAGTGTTCGGGCAGATCTGGCTGGACACGCACAATAAATTCGAGTCCTTTTTGGCTGATCGGCAAAGCAAAGAGGCTGACGAGGTGCTGGATGACATGATGGAGTTCAAAAGGTGCTTCTTCGGCTTCGAGGCAGCCGGCTTCAATTTTGGAGAAGTCGAGCAGGTCATTAATCACGCCGAGCAGCAGTTGTCCTGAGCGGTGAATATGTTCCACGCGCTGTTGCGTTGTTTTGGGCAGGTGTTTATCCAGCAGTAGCTCACTGAGGCCGATGATTGCATTTAAGGGCGTGCGAATTTCATGGCTCATATTGGCCAGAAACTGGGACTTGGCCTGATTCGCTGCTTGGGCCTCGCGCGTGGCCGCTTGCAGCTGTTCGGCGTAGCGCTGCTGACTGGCCAATAGCTGATTCAGTGCCATGACCAGCGTGCCAACCTCGTCTTGGGCGTGGACGGGCAGTGGGGTGAGCGCGACCTGCTCATCCTGCATGCTATCGAGCTGTTGCGCGGCGCTTTCCAGCGGATGGAGCTGGCGTCGAATTAGCCAGCCTGTCAGCAGCAGTATCGCTAGACCTGGGAGCAGGCTGGTCAGTAGAATTTGCCACAGCAGTTGGCGTAGCGAGATCAGCATCTCATCGGCCGGAAAGGTATGCAGCACCGTCCAGGGCATTTCATCGAGTTGACTGGCGGTAAAGACCACGCGGATGCCGCCAAAATAGCTGCGTGCGATACCGTAAAACTGGCCTGCCAGTAGATTCTGTACGACTTCACTGGTGCCTAGCTCGGAGATAGGCGTCATGGATTTTTCAGTAATACTGGAGGTGATGACGAGATCAGCGTCCAGATCGAGCAGCCACATGCGTCCTGAGTTGCCAATGGTTTCTTTGGAGATGTCAATAAAGAGATTATCACGGCGTAGGCGGGTTGAGCCGATCAGCGTGCCAAGAAAAGCCCCTTCATGGCTCAGAATCGGCACGCTAATGGTGAAGATCGGCTCGTGACTGGCGCGGCCAATAATTGGCTGAGAGATAAAAGGTGTGAGCTGATCACGCACCTGTATAAAATGGTCACGATCACGTACATCCAATCCAACGCGTCCTATCGCGGGCGATTCAACGATCACTTCACCCTGCGCATTGGCAATCGCCAGTCCGTTATTGAACTGATTATGCATCAGTAGGCGTTCATCCAGCAGCTGTTGTAAGCGTTGCTCAGAGACCAGTTGATGGTTGGCCTGCAGCAGCGTGGCGAGATCTTCTAAGGCATAGGTGCGCTCACGCAGATTGTTGTCGACGCGGTTGGCGACCAGCTGCGAGAAATCCTGCTGATGGCGAATGATCTGCTGCTGGTGGCTATCGAGCAATAAATAACTGATCACGCTGCTGATAATCAGCGTCATCATTGCGATGCTACAGAGCGTGAGTAGTAGCAGGCGTCGGCTCAGTGAAGCAGGGAGTCGATGGAACACGCGTTTATCCTTCCTTGAGTTGTTCGAGTAGATGACTGACCGTCTGTGCGGCCTGATCGAGTTCGAGCTGGTCGATCTGTTGTTCAAGCTGTTGCCAGAGTCTTAGGCTCTGGGGCCAAGCGTGTAGAGCCTGTCGCAAGGGAGCCAGCTGATCCTCATAAATCATTTCATGCTCCCCCAGCTGTTGGTATAACTGGGCGAGGAGAGGTTGGATTGAATCGAGCGTCGCCCCGTTATGGAGTGGCGTCGGTGTGGCGTCTAAGGCGCTCGGTGTTTCCAGTGCAGTGAACAGCTGTGCAATCTGCTGCTGCCAGTGCCGGATGTCTTGCTGACGAGGACAGCGTGCTTGTCTTAACGTGTGATCCAAGGTGCTTGTGGCCGCTGCTAAGGCATCAAAAGCCAGATTGCCGGCGACACCCTTGAGTGCATGGGCCAGCTGCTGAGCAGCATGAAAGTCTTCTGCTGGGCTCTCGGGACTCAGCTGATCGAGCTGATCAACCAAGGGTTGAAAGCGTTGAGGAAAGTCGGCAACAAACTGGCGTGTTAGACGCTGGTAAAGGGCTGTATCTCCAGCTAAAAGCTGGTGTGCCTGATGTGTGTTGATGACCAGCAAAGAGGCCTTCTCGGACATCTGGTTGCATGTCTGCGTCAGCGGTGGGTGATCTTCTTTGATCGGGCGCTGTATCGCCAAATATGGGGCCAAGGCTTGATAGAGCTGCTGTGCTGAAATCGGCTTGGCCAGATGTCCGTTCATCCCTGCTGCTTTGGCGCGCTGCTGATCTTCTGGCATGGCTGCCGCCGTCAGCGCAATGATGGGCAGCGTGACACCTTGTGCGCGCAGACGACGTGTGGCCTCATAGCCATCCATAATCGGCATTTGAACATCCATCAAGATCAGATCAACATCTTGGGTTTGCAGAAAATCTAGTGCGGCCTGTCCATGTTCAGCGAGGTAGACAGTGAGACCGAGTTGTTCGAGCTGGACACGGGCAACCTGCTGATTAATCGCATTATCCTCGACGAGGAGGACCTGGCCGCCCAAAGTTTGGCTGGATCGCCCTCTGCGTTCACCTTGTTGCAACAGGGCTTGGTGTTCCTCCGCGCAACAAGGCGTGAGTCGCAGCTGGAAGTGAAAATGGCTGCCTGCACCGAGCGCGCTTTCGAGCTCGATACCCTGCCCTCCTAGAGATTGAACCAAATGCTGGCTAATCAATAAGCCCAGTCCGGAGCCGCCATAGTGGCGGGCGGTTGAGCTTGAGGCTTGGCTAAAAGCTTGAAAAAGATGCTGCTGTTGCTCTGGCGCAATACCTATGCCTGTGTCTTGGACGCTCAGGCTGATCTGGTGCGCGTGGCGTCCCTGATGGCATTGGGTGCCTTCTAAGCGCAGGCTGAGTTTGACCTCGCCATGATCTGTAAACTTGATGGCATTGCTGAGCAGATTGCTGAGCACCTGCTTAAGACGCATCGGATCACCCAGATAGGCCTCTTCAAGATGTGGGTCGAGTTCAATGATCAGCGCCAGATTTTTTTCTTCGGCTAAGCGGCTGTAAAGGCTTTTGAGGGTATCGATCAGCAAGGTCAAAGAGAAGGGGGCGTGCTCAATCTGCAGTTTTCCTGCTTCGATGCGTGACAGATCAAGAATATCGTTCAATAGACCCAAAAGCTGATGGCCTTCTTGATCAATTTGATGCAAACGCTGGCGCAGGATTTGTGGATCACTTTCATCAAAACTGATTTGGCTTAAGCCTAGAATGCCGTTCATTGGTGTGCGGATTTCATGGCTCATGTTGGCCAAAAAGCTGGATTTGGCGAGGTTGGCTTGTTCAGCAAGCTGGCGAGCTTCCTCCAACTCAGCTTGAATCTGCTTGAGGTGAGAAATATTAGTATGGGTGCCCATCATCAAACTGGGTTGCTGATCGACATCGTACTGGATGACCTTGCCGCGGCACTGTACCCATGTCCAGCTCTGGTGCGCATGGCGCAAACGAAAATCCACCATAAAGGCGCGTTGCTGGCGTGTATGCTGCTGAATCAACGCGATGCTGCGTGCCTTGTCATCAGGGTGGATCAGCTTAAGAAAACGGCGTAGCGTCAGTGGGAAAGCCTGAGGTGCATAGCCCAGCTGAGTATAGGCTTCATCGGACCAGTTTAATCGATTGCGCTCGAGGTCCCATTGCCATAGGCCAGTATCTGTGGCCTCCATGGCGAGCTGAATGCGTGTCTGCGCCTGCTCCAGGGCCAAAGCCTGTTGCTTGCTTTCAGTAATGTCATAGAGGTAGCCGTGCCAGAGAATCGAGCCATCTTCCAGCCGTTGGGGTGTCGCTCGCCCTTGAATCCAGCGTTCTCCGCGCTGTGGGTGCCGAACACGATATTGTTCTTCCCAGAGACAGAGTTGCTGCGCCGAGGCGTGGATGCTGGCGCTGACTCGTGCGAGATCCTCACTCAAGATGCGATCAAAAACAGGGCTGGCATCTTCTGTCAGTTGATGGCTCGGCCAGCCATAAATCGCTTCAATTCCGGCTGTCGAGAAGGGAAAGCGGCTGCGACCATCAGGATATAGCTGGTAAATATACAAGGTGCCAGGGAAGTGCTCAGCCAGTTGGTGCAGAGGATGAAGTTCAGGCAAGGCCTGCTGAAGAGCGTTCAGCGCATTGATGGAAGAAGAAGCATAGGCCTCCTGCATACTGGGCTCCTGAGCAGAGGGCCTTCTGTCGCACGCGATGTCAGAAGGCCGGAAAAGAACGTCATCGATGGATGACGGACTGCTCTATTTATTATAAATTTTTGCGCCCATAAGTCACTCTTTAATCTTGGTGGAGTCAATTGATTGACCGCTTTTAAGAGGAGGGTCAAGAGAGAAGGGGGAGCCGCCTTCCTTGGCTAGGCAAGAACCTCAGTGGAATCACAACGCCACTTTAAACTGACGCACTTGAGTCCGCAGTTGTATGGCCAGTTCGGCAAGATGCTCACTGATTTGGCTGGCTTCTTGTGCTTGTTGATTGAGATGGATGACCTGCTGATTAAGTTGAGTAACGCCAAGACTGGTTTGTTCCGTGGCTAAATTTTGTTCGGCTGTGGCTTGGGCAATTTCGGCGTTGACCTGAGCGATATGCTGCACTGAGTGGCTGATTTTTTTCAGAGCCTGATCTGAGTGGTCGGCCTGTACTACACTCTGCGCAGCACACTGTTGCGCTTTTTTCATCGCCTTAACGGCCGCATCGGCCTGATTTTGCAAATCTGTCAGCTTGCTATGAATCTTGTGCGTGGCTGCCGAAGTGTTGCTCGATAAGCTGCGCACTTCATCGGCCACCACAGCAAAGCCACGCCCCGCATCCCCTGCGCGAGCGGCTTCAATGGCGGCATTCAATGCCAGTAGATTAGTCTGTTCGGCAATATTTTGGATCACACCGAGGACCTGAGCGATTTGAGTGGACTCTTGATGTAAGCCCGCAATGATTTGATCGGCTTGAGTGACCAGTTGCGCCAACTCCTGTGTGGCATCGACGCCTTTTTTTAGAGTGGCGACACCGGCTTGACTGAGCTGGTCGGATTCTTGTGCCAGATCCACTGCATGGCGTGTGTTACCGGCAACCGCTTGAATATTGCCGGAGATCTGCTCCAATGCGGAAGCCATGGCTTCGGCCTGCTCGGATTGGTGCGCGCTGCTTTGGTTGACCTGTTGGCTGATGTCCTGCATTTTGGAAGCGTGCTTTTTGAGGCGATCGGCTTGCTGGTTCATGCCTTGAATCAGGGCATGAAAGTGGATCAGCATCTGGTTAAAAGCATTGGCTGCCTCGCTAATTTCATTCTGTCCTTCAAGAGTACAGCGTTGGGTGAGATCGGACTCAGTGGCCACGCGCACCATCACTTGGCGCAGCTGCTTGAGGGGGCGCTGAATCGAATGCTGGATGCGCCAAGCCAGTAAGAGTGAAAAGAGCACCAGCAAGCTGCCGCCAACACTATAGATCCACAACATGTGCTCGGTCAGCTGGCTGGCGTCATCGCTGACCTCTGCAGCCAAATCCAGCTGGCTACGAATCACGGCTTCTAGGGCCGTACCGAGCGGATGGATGGTGGACTGGATGTCATGATTCACCGTGGATTCATTCAGTACCCGCACCGTAAGAGCGTCACTGCCAAGTGGCTCGATCCAACGTTGATAGAGCGCCAGTACCTGCTCCAGCGCTGCTTGTGCAGCTTGAACTTCATCGCGCTCAGTGGTTTGGCGATCAACAAAGTGTTGCCAATGTTCTTGTGCCAGCGCGAGGTGCGCATTCACCTCCTCCTGCGTGGCCTGATTGCTACTCCAGCCAGTGCGATTACGCCGAATGGATTCGAGCGCGGTTTGTTCTAATAGGCGTTGAGTGATCAAAATATCGGATAAAAAAACCAAGTTATCTTGATAAAGTCGTTCAAAGAGACGGTCTTTTTGTACTGATGCTGAATAAGACAGCAGTAAGACAAGAAGGAGTCCACTCATCGGGATGGCACCGATAAGAAACAGGCGTGTTGAAAGGCGCAGGTTTTTCAGCATATTAAGCCTATGTAATCAATTAAGTGGATCAAGACATGGCAGAAGTATGCTAAAAAGAAATGACATTTTGCTGACAGGCTGGCCAAGGTCAGCATAGAGCCGATCAAGCCTGCCTTTCATCTGCTGAATACAGTAGAATCTGATTAAATCAAGCCAGATCCATTGCGTCAGTCACTCTTGCGCCAGTACCTAGAAAAAGGCTATCAGATGAAGAAAATTCGTTTGCTCACTGTAGATGATGCCAAGTTTATCCGTGATCTCGTGCAAAAAACGCTGCGCGCTGAATACCCTGAATTTGAAATCCAAGAAGCGGATAATGGGCGCCGGGCACAAAGTATCTTAAAAAATCAAAGCTTTGATCTCATTCTTTGTGATTGGGAAATGCCAGAAATGAGTGGCTTAGAGCTGCTCAAATGGATTCGATCTAATGAGGATATGCAAGATCAGTCTTTTATTATGGTCACCAGTCTTGATCAAAAAGAAAACGTGGTTGAAGCTCTCCAGGCTGGGGTGAATAACTATGTGACCAAGCCTTTTTCTGCCGAGCAGCTGATTAGCAAAATCATGAAAGAGCTGATGCGATCGGGCAAGTTGACCCAGGCTGAAGTCAACTCTATGGGGCGCAAGGATCGTATTGCCTCGGCAGGTGGAGCGGAGTTACTGACTGGTGGTCTAGCAGTCAAGTCCAAACCAATCAAGAAAGGCCCGCGTGAAAAGGGCTTGCTACTACTCAATGCAGAACAGAAGTACCCGATGCAGATCAAAGACATTAATCCACGAGAAATCACGCTGCAAGTCACGCGTGAGGCGAGTCTTCAGCTGGGACAGCCAGTGCTGTTGGGGCTAATGGGGGGAACAGAGGATGCGCCGCTGAAAGTGAGTGTGCGTGCCTTTGTGCTGAGTCAGCAACTGGCCGAGCGCAATCCGCGCAGTGAACAGCAGCTGATCAAGGCGGTTTTTTTGAAGCAGGATCCAGAAGCCGCGCAGAAGTTTGACCAGCTCCTGAATGCCCCCCAAGGTTAATCGGTGGCCGCATAGTCGGCTACTGGTTTTTTTGATGCGCTAGTCTGCCAAGCCAGCAATGCGTTGGGCCGGAAAGTGGCAGCAGAAGCGGCTGCCCTCGCCAGGTCGACTCTGGATTGTCAATTGTGCCCCATGGCGTAATAAGACATGCTTCACAATCGCTAATCCCAGCCCTGTTCCGCCGGTGCTGGTCGAACGCCCTGGATCAACGCGATAAAACCTTTCTGTTAAACGCGCTAAATGGCGCGCCTCGATGCCGGGTCCATGATCCTGCACAATAAGCTGCCCCCCACCCTGTTCATCGTCTTCCCAATAGATCTCGATACTGGTGCCTGGCGGGGTATATTTGACCGCATTGAAGACCAAATTAGAGAAGGCGCTGCGCAGCTCCTTTTCAGAGCCATAAAGAGGACAATCGCTGAGCAGATGGAGCTGAATTGAGTGTTGCTGCTCAGAGAGTGCCAGTGCATCGGTGCGAATGCTCTCCAAAAGTGGCCGCAGCTGCAAGGGCTCCTGTTCGTACTCGACCTCGGTTGTTTCAAGGCGTGAGAGCATCAGCAGATCTTCGACCAGATTTTCCATTCGCTTAGCTTGTTGGCCCATCAGCTTCAGGCCGCGCTGCCACTTAGGTGCAAGATCATGTAAATGATCGCTGAAGGTTTCTAGATAGCCAGAGAGCACCGTGAGGGGGGTGCGTAATTCATGCGAGACATTGGCGATAAAATCCTGGCGCATACGTTCAAGACGCTGCATTCTGGTAAAGTCTCTGACTAAGAGCAGGCGCTCATTGGCACCAAAAAGCGTAATGTGAAACTCCAGCGTCCGATCATCCGCCAGTGGAGAGCGGATCACCAGCGGTTCCTGATAATGCTGCTGCTCAAAGTAGTCAATAAAACGGGGTTCACGTACCAGATGGGTAATCGGCTGACCTAGGTCACTCGGCTGTCTTAGCCCAAGCAGTTGCTCCGCGGCCTGATTCCACCACTCCAGATCCCCCGCCTTATCCAGCATCACCACGCCATCGCGTAGTGCTTGCCCTGAATCCTGAATGCGATCCAGCAGCTCGCGCAGTTCTTGCTGTTGTGCCTGTTGCAAGCGCTGTTGATGATAGAGACGATCCAAGACCTGCCCCCAGAGGCCATTGGCTTCAGGGGGTTCCTCTTCAGGTGAGGCGAGCCAGCGCATAAAGCGGCTCAGCGACCAAAGATGCTGGAGGAGTAAAGCCGCCAGTACCAAGCACAGAGCCAGCCAGAGATGCCCTAGCGCCCAGCCCAGTAGACCGGCCGCCAGTAACCAGCCGCCAGTGCGTTTTAGTTCATGAGCCAAGAGAGAGCGCACTGCTAGATTTGCGTTGAAAAGCGATAGCCAGTACCGCGTACAGTTTGGATCAGCACATCATGCTCGCTGCCTAGCGCTTTGCGCAAACGACGAATATGCACATCGACTGTGCGCTCTTCAACATAGACATTGCCGCCCCAGACCTGATCGAGCAGCTGGCTGCGCGTATAGGCACGCTCTTGGTGGGTCATGAAAAATTGCAGCAGACGAAACTCGGTGGGGCCGACTTCCAAGGGCTGACCATGTGAAGTCACGCGGTGGCTGATCGGATCAAGGCGCAGTCCATTCACTTCCACTGGATCTTCGACTCCAGCAGGGGTGCTGCGGCGCAAGACCGCCTTAATACGCGCGACCAGTTCACGCGGTGAAAAAGGCTTGGTGATATAATCATCCGCGCCAGCCTCGAGGCCTTGAATCTTGTTGTCCTCTTCACTGCGTGCCGTGAGCATCATGATCGGGATTTCTGCCGTGGTGGGTTCTCTTTTCAGGCGGCGCGACAGTTCTACACCACTGGTACCAGGCATCATCCAATCGAGTAAAATCAAGTCTGGCTGGTGATCGACAATGAGGCTATGAGCCTCTTGAGCATTCGCGGCTTCTAAATAGTCAAAATCGGCCATTTCGAGTGCCACAGCGAGCATTTCGCGGATAGGGGCTTCATCATCAACGATTAAAATCTTTTTTTGGCTCATACTTGCATCTCGTCATCTGTGGCTGCCAAAGTGATGGCAGGTTTGATTGCATGCGTATTACAACCTGAATAAATGACACTAAGATGACAGCATAACCAGAAAATGTCGTCATTTGTTCATTGATGCACAACAAAAGTGCCCAAAATGGGAAGGAGAAACACCATGAATCTTCGGATGATGAATCCAATCGTGCGCTGGACGCTGCTGATGCTGTTTTGGGTCAGCGCACCACTCTTGGCACAAAACAGTAATGTGGAGCGCGTTGGTGAGTATGTCATCTACTATGATGTGATGCCGACGCCCTTTTTAGAACCGAACATTGCCCAAGCCTACCAGATTACACGCAGTCGCGGTTTGGGCTTGATGCGAGTCTCTGTGGTGCGTGAGCGACCCGATGGGCAACGTGAACCAGTGCAGGCCCGTGTCTCAGGCCATGCCTCAACTTTGGCCGGTCAGATTTCCAGCTTGAATTTTCGCAACGTCCAAGCCGGGCAAGAAGGCTATAGTGCGGCAGTGGCCAGTTTTCGCTATCAGCATGATGAGCCCTTACGGTTTGATTTAACGGTGCACTATGCCAATGGCCAGCCGGCGCAGCGTCTACAGTTTTTGCGTCGTTTGCTTATAGAATAAGCGGTCCTTGATTGGCCGTTCAGCTGACTGGCACGGCCCTCTTTTCTTCTTCTTTATTTAATGAGACCACCATGCAAAAGAACACCACTCTTGTTCTGGCCAGCAGTAATGCTGGTAAGTTGGCCGAGTTCAGCCAGATTCTGCAACCTCTGGGCTGGCAGGTGCGTCCACAGGCGGATTTTTCGATCCCTGATGCCGATGAAACCGGCCTCACCTTTGTGGAGAATGCGCTGATTAAAGCGCGTCATGCTGCCCAGCGCAGTGGTTGTGCGGCGCTGGCCGATGATTCAGGTTTAGAGGTGGATGCCCTGAATGGCGCACCGGGGATTTATTCCGCGCGCTTTGCTGGTCCGGGTGCGCAGGATGCACAGAACAACGCACTGCTATTGGAGCGTCTGGCGGCTTATCCTGAGACCGAGCGCACTGCACGCTATTGGTGTGTGCTGGTGCTGATGCGCCATGCTGAGGACCCAACGCCGATCATCGTGCAGCAAAGCTGGTCAGGGCGCATTCTGACGGCACCCCAAGGCGAAGGCGGTTTTGGCTATGATCCGCTCTTTTGGTTGCCTGATTTACAGATGACCGCGGCTGAACTGAGTGCAGCAGAAAAGAACCGTTTATCGCATCGTGGTCGTGCGCTGCAAGCGCTCTTGTCGGAGCTGCACAAGCGTGAGGGATAACCAGCTGATGCGCTTGCCACCGCTCTCTCTTTATATTCATCTGCCTTGGTGTGTGCGCAAGTGCCCCTACTGCGACTTTAACTCTCATCAGCTCAAAACCAACACCTCAGGCTTGCCAACCCTAAGCGCCGAGTTGGAGGCCGATTATGTGGGGGCACTTTTGGCCGATCTAGCCGCAGATCTGCGCGCCTGGCCGGAGTTGATCGAGCGTCCTGTCATGTCGGTGTTCTTTGGTGGCGGCACCCCCAGCTTGATGTCGCCTGCTGGCTATGCGCGGCTTTTTGATGGGCTAGAACGCCAGCTGATTTTTGATGCGGATTGTGAGGTGACGCTGGAAGCCAATCCCAGCAGTGTTGAGCAGGCGCGTTTTGAGGGCTATCGTGCGGCAGGTATTAATCGTCTGTCCATCGGCGTGCAGAGTTTTCAACAGCGTCAGCTGGCGCTACTTGGACGAGTCCATTCGAGCGCCCAAGCCTATGAAGCGATTGCCGCGGCCCATCAGGCAGGTTTTGATCGGGTGAATATCGATCTGATGCATGGTTTGCCTGAGCAGAGTCCAGAAGGCGCTTTGGAGGATTTGCGCACGGCCTTGTCCCTGGCACCCAGCCATCTTTCTTGGTATCAGCTCACCTTAGAGCCGAACACTGTTTTTTATCGCCAGCCACCGGTGCTGCCAGAAGAAGATATTCTGGTGGAGATTCAAGATGCTGGGCAGGCGCTGATTCTTGAAGCAGGCTATCAGCACTATGAGGTCTCCGCCTACGCAAAGCCAGGGCAGCAGGCGCGGCATAATCTGAACTACTGGACTTTTGGGGATTACCTTGGGCTGGGTGCTGGTGCCCATGGCAAGCTGAGTCGCTGGGATGATCAAGCCGCTGGTGGGCTGATGATCGAGCGCCGCTGGAAGACGCGTCAGCCAGAGGCTTACCTCGCACGCCATCAGTCGTCAAATAACTTATCCACAATACTAGCTAAGGACGAGCAGGGCTTTTTAGCTGGAACAGAGCAGCTCAGTGCGGCACAACGCCCCATCGAATTTATGCTCAATGCCTTGCGTTTAGCTGAGGGGGTGCCCGCAGCGCTCTATCAGGCGCGAACGGGTCTTTTTGCTCAGGATCTGTCACCGATTTTAGACGCATTACGAGCGCGTGAACTCTGGACCGAAGACCCTGAGCGTTTAGCCTGTTCTCCCTTGGGCTGGCGCTTTTTAAACACAGTTCTTGAACCCTTTTTTCAAGATTAATCCACTAACTTATCCACAGGGGTCTCGGTGGATAGGTGATCAGGAGTGACAATAATGCAACGGAAATTCAAAGCTGGCTTGATCGCGGGGCTGATGGTGGCGCTGGCGGGATGTTCATCGAACCAGGATGCGGCTCCCGCCTTACCTGAGCTGGGCACCAATCCTGAGCGCCTCTATCTTGCGGGCCTGTCTTCTGGGGGATATATGGCGCATCAGCTGCATTTGGCTTGGCCAGAACAGGTGCAGGGTGTGGCGATCTTTGCGGCTGGCCCTTATGGATGTGCGCGGGGCGGATTAGTGGATGCCTTGCAGCGCTGCATGTTTATCCAGCGAGGTGCGCCTCAGGCTGCGACGAGTCTGGCATTGATCGAAGAAGAAGCCGCTGCAGGAAATTTGGGCGATCCACAGGCTTTGGCTGGTGATCGTGTTTTCCTCTATCACGGTCTGGGTGATCGGGTTGTGCATCCGCGTGTTGGTGAAGCCCTGCAGGCAACCTATCAACAGCTGGTCGGTGATCAACTTCATGTCCATCAGCAGCCTCAGGCTGGACATGGTCTGCCAACGCTTAGCACGGGTGTTGATTGTGCGGCTTCTGCGGCACCTTATGTGAATGCCTGCGGATTTGCTGGTGCGGCTGTTAGTATGGCTCATCTGGATGGCGCACCGCGTGGTGCCTCGGAACTGACCGCCAGCGTGCAGTCATTTGATCAGCGGCCTTTTTTTGAAGATAGTCGAGGTTTGGCTGATCAAGGCTACTATTATCAGCCTGCCGCTTGTGCTGCCGATCCCCAGTCTTGCGGTCTGGTGATGGTCTTGCATGGCTGTGATCAGGCGGCTGAGCAGGTCGGCTTGGCGTTTATTGAGCAGAGCGGCTATCTTGAAGCGGCAGAGGCTCATCAGCTGGTGGTGCTCTTTCCTCAGGCGCGTAGTCGTACTGCAAATCCAAAAGCCTGTTGGGACTGGTGGGGTTTAGAATCGCGTGATTACGATACGCGCACTGGGCGACAGATGCGCGCCTTGCACAGTCTTTGGCAAGCTGCACAGGTGCAAGAAGCGCCTCGCTCTACCGCGCGCTGATGCAAGCCTTCAGAGGTTGCGGCCACAAGAGGTGAGCTGAGATCTCACTTTAAAAAAACAGCTCAGTGGATCGGCTAGATGTATTTGGTCGATCGATTGAGCTGTTTTTGTATGTAAATTACGTTATTACGCATAGCAAGAAGTACTGGCTTCAAGAAACGCTCGCTTTAAGACGTAATGGCCTCAAGAAATAGCGCTTAGAGAGACATGGACGACAAAAAAAGCGGTTTCAGGAATCAGTGGCGACAGTCGAGGAGGCAGGTGATCCTGAGCGAAATAAGCGCTGATCCACCACAAAATCAAAATAGGTCGCCAGTGGTTGGGCTTCTAAATCACCCTCTGGATAAATCAGCACGCTGGCACGCCACACCATCACTTCATCGGTACACAAGCTTAGGCGGGGAATCCCACTGAACAGCCCTTCGCCTTGATGATGTAACTGGGTGCGGTTGTAGCCCATATACATATCCCGGCCTTGCAGGTCGACTTCCATGATCAGCTGGGCTTGTTCAGCTGCAGACCAGCCTTCAAGTTGTACTTCAATCGGCAGGGGTTCGAGTGGGAGAGGCTGCTCTGTCAGCAAGCGAAAGCTCAGCTGCCTTTCTTGACCCAAAGTGGCGTAGCAGGTGTCTTCGGGAAGTTGACAGGCTTGGGCTGGGTACCAGTGGGCCTCTATGGCTTGCTGGTTCAGGTGTTCACCAACATACAGTAGGATGGCCAAAATACCCGCCAAGGTCAGCGCAACAAATAAGGGTAGGGGATAGACTCTTTTACGAATTGGGTTTGGCTCAGAGGCGCGTAGCATAAGGAAGTCTCTTGATCTTCAGTTGCTAGGCATCATAACGAAAAAAGCAGGGTTTGTGCGCTCTAAGTGAAGGCTTCTCACTCAAGCCGAAAGCACCACCTCAATTCAGTCAGCAGCTTGAGGTGATGCGGAGGCTCAGGTGAGAACGACTTATACCTTAAATTTACCGATAAGCTCGCTGAGCCCTGTGACTCTTTGGCGCAGTTCTTGGGTGCGCTGTTGAGAAGCATCAGCCTGATGGCTCAGCTCATCAGAAACATGGCGAATGCTCTCTGCATTGCTGTTGATTTCAGTATTGACTGCATTTTGCTCTTCTACGGCGCTGGCAATTTGCGAAGCCATATCACTGATTTGATTGGTTGATTCGTTAATGCTCTCCAGTCTTTGTGCTGCCTGCTCGCTGCCCTTGACGCTTTCACCTGCTTGCACATGACAAGCCTGCATACGTTTGACCGCATCTGAGCTGGCCACCTGTAGAGCGCTGATCATTTCGCGGATTTCTTCTGTCGCGGCATGGGTGCGCTGAGATAAAGAGCGGACCTCATCGGCCACAACAGCGAAGCCACGGCCATGATCACCAGCGCGTGCGGCTTCGATGGCTGCATTCAGCGCGAGCAAGTTGGTCTGTTCTGCGACACCTTGAATGGTGACCAGTATCCCCGTGATCTCCTGCACCTGCTCATCCACCTGATTCAGTGCGGCAACACCTTGTGAAAGCTGATCGGCTAGATGGGTGTTGGCATCCCGATTTTCTTGTACCAGAGCCAGCCCTTCACCAGTCAACTGTGCTGCCTCGCCCGC
>SKOQ01000159.1 GCA_007119985.1 Marinospirillum sp. | reverse complement strand
TGATAGAGCTGCTGCAATACCTGATCCTGCTGCTCTTGCAAAGGGCTGAGGCTGGCATCCAGCGCATTGGCATAGCGCCCCAAGACCAGACGCCAGCGTTGCTTCAGTTGCGCATCCATTGACTCAATCCTTGTTGCTCTAAGTGATGGCGTAGCTGCCGCTCCAACGCCAGTCCCTGCTGCAAGTCCTGTTCGGAAACCCCATATTGCAACCAGTTCAGGCCATGATCCCACTGATTGAGCTGCAGGAGGCGGTGGCAGAGTGCATCGATCTCTCTGGCATCCAGTGCGCAAAACAAGCCTCTCATGGCTGGGAGGGTAGCGATAAACTCTGCCTCACTCAGCTCACTGAGCCAGCGATTCAGCATGGGCAGCAGACCAGAGTCTTGCCGCAACCAGTGGGGGACGACCTTGATCAGCGCCTCAATCACTGGGAAGGGGTCCGCGTAGAGCTGTAACTTTTGTAGCAGGGGCGCTGGATCTTGCTGATCCAGATCGATTGCCAAGGCTTGCAGGACAAAGTAGAGCAGGGGGCGATGGGCGTGATGGCTGATCAACCAACGCAGCCTGTCGCGCCAAGGAGACTTGAGCTCGTCTTGATGCAAGATCGCGACGCTTTGCAAGTCCAACAAGAGCTTCACTGCCTCTTCATCACTCAGGCGATTGATAGCGGCTAAATGAAAGCCGACCTGATGCCACAGGGCTTTTTGGTAAGCCAGCAATGCAATATCGGCAAACAGTGGGTGGTGGGCTGCTGCCAGCAAGGTCATCAAGCTCTTGGCCAGTTGCTGTATATCGCTACATTGGCTGATTTGCTGCTGAAGGTGGCTGGCACTCAGCTCTTCTGGCATACCTAGATGCAGTGTGAGTAATAGTTTTTCTACCAGCTGGTGCAAGTCTTCCTGAGGCAGTTCACTGAGCCGGCGCTTCACCACGAGATCCAGACGCAGCCCGAAGCGGGCGTTTTCGGCCAGCGCCACTTCTACCGCCGGAGTCCAATGATAGTCCCAGTGTTCATGGCGATGGTTAAGCCTCAGGTGCAGGATGCTGGGCAGGCCATTGTGTGGCCTAGCAAAGCCGCTGCCCACAAACATCAGCTGACACAGGAGACGGCGGCGCTGAAGCGATGTGTCGGTCATGGCGTAGAGATCCAAGTGGCAGCGCCCCGGTTGATCTGTTTGTAATCTGGCCTTGCGGCAAAGTGCCAAGACATCCTCTACCAGCGGCAAGCTGGGTTGATCGGCGGGTAACTGCCCCAAGGCATCACCGCTGAGCACCTTTTGCCAAGGTTGGAGTGTGGATGCCGAGAGTGGCTCTTTAATCAGGCAGCTGCCCAGCGAATCCAGCAGATCATAGCTGCCGGGCCGCGCCACTCCACGCACATTGCACAGGGCTTGCAAATGCTCAAAGCAGTTTTTCTTATCGATCAGCGGCAGTTGCGGCATCTGCTCTAACAGGTAGAGCAACCAATCATCCGCGTTCAATTGCCGTTGCTGAAACTGCCAGCGACAGAAGGCCGGATAAGGCATTCCCGCGCCATAGCCTTGGCGGGCATCCAGTAAGGTGTCACTGAAGCGAATCACAAAGCTCTCTTGTGTGTCATCCACAAGGATGGCTTGGGTTTCAGTGGCAAAGTGAACCAGAGCGGGGGTATGAAAGCCGCCCGTGAGCACCGCGATCCGTTGATAGCGGCTGCGGGCTGCCTTGATATGCGCTCGCATCTGGGTTTCACGGGCCAGATCGCCCGTTTTGGCTAAGTGGTTGGCGCTAAAACAGGCGCGACTGGCCGCGCAGAACAGCAAGACCTGGGTAAAGAAGCGCTCGGCTGAGGCGAAATGCTGCTGTTCAAACAAGCGTTGCCAGAGTTCATCGGCATCTCGACAGCCCAGTTTTTGTTGTAAGCGGCGGCTGTAATCGGAGCTTAAAAAGCGGCTGTCACTCCAGCGATGAGAGACATCGCCCTGCTGCTGCTTTTCATCCAGATCGATGAAGATCACCTCAAGGCCTCGCGCCGTTGCCCAGCGCAGTGCCTGCCATTCTGGGCTGTTCTCAGCTAGAGGGTAGTAGCCGCCGCTTTGGTAGATGGCAATCGGCGGGACCACAGTATCGCGCTGAAGAAGCGGCAGATGGCGGATAAAGCTGCTTGGCGCTTCTATCAATACAGCCTGGGGTTGCTGGTGGTTTAACTGCTCCAGCACCCTGGCGGCACAGGCTGGGCTGTGATGTCGCAGCGGTAACCAGCAGACACCAGGATCAGCAGTGGCAGCTTGAAGGAGTTCGCCAAACGCCTCTTGAAGAGGTGTTACCTCATCCACAGGGCTTGTCCTGCCTGAAAAAAGGCTTGCCAGCCTTGGCGATCACGAGCTACCACATTCATGTAATGCGCGAGCTTCTTCACATCCTCAGCCTTGTCCTTGATCAGTGTGCCGTGCATCTGTTGTACCAGCTGAGCGGCACTCATAGGCTCTTGCCAATAAAGGCTATGCAGAGCACAGCCATGGACGATGTTCACCGCCTCAGCCGTAGACAGGGTGGCATCCATCGCCTGAGGGCCGATGGTGTTACGCAGGTCGTGAAAGACCTGCACCAGCAGCCCCACCAGCGCTTCATCCAGCTGCACCTGCTGACCCTTGTCGGCCAAACGCTGGCTGACCTGATCCAGTATCAGCTGGCGCTCCAGCAGAGGATCGCTGAGCATAGGCACTGTCTCGAAGTTGAAACGTCGCTTGAGTGCACTGGACATCTCGTTGACCCCTCGGTCCAGCAGGTTGGCTGTGGCAATCAAGTTAAAGCCTGGCTTGGCCTGAACCGAGATGCCCAGCTCAGGGATACTGAGGCTTTTTTCCGACATCAGCGAAATCAGCACATCCTGCACCTCCTGCGGGCAGCGGGTAATCTCTTCGATCCGCACCAGCTTGCCTTGCTCCATGGCCTGATAGACAGGGCTTTTCAGCAGGGCCTCTGGACTCGGGCCGCCGGACAGCAGGAGCGCGAAGTTCCAGCTGTACTTGAGCTGTTCCTCTGTGGTCCCCGCTGTGCCTTGAATCAGATAGGCGCTGCTGCCACTGATGGCGGCACTCAATAGCTCAGAAAGCATGGACTTGGCCGTGCCGGGTTCCCCCACCAGCATCAGGCCATTATTGCCCATCAGGCTGACAATGGCCCGCTCCACCAGGGCCTCTTCTCCGTAGTATTTGCGGCTGATACCCAGTTCAGCATCGCCGCAGATAAAGCGCCTGACTGAGCCAGCGGACATAGCCCAGCCAGGTGGGCACACACCTTGATCCACGGCGATGAGCTGCTGCAATTCATGCTGATAACGCTGTTCGGCATGCGCGCGAATAACCTGTTCCATCCTGCTTGTTTCTCCTTATTGGTGGCCAGCTGCAAGGCGGCTTCATCCACCCGTGATCGATGTTACCAGGGCAGCTTGGCTTCCCAGTCTGGATCTGCCACACACTTGTTGCCGATTTCGCGATAGTCAGCGGCCATCGCATTCAGCAGATTGAACGGCACCTCGGCCAACGGTAATTGACGATAGCGAGCATAGCGGGCGCGCGGATTGGTCCGCTTCATGACCCTGATCTCATAGATGGCGGCGGCCTCGTTTTCTTCTGGGACACAGTTGCCGCTAAAACCAAACTCGACTCTAAGCCCGAGACTCTCGAAAGCTTTAAAGTAGTGATCAAAAAAGCCCGCGTCCTCAACGTCACCCCGCTGATAACCTTTTTTGGTTAACAGGCCACGCAGGGTATAGCAGTCGGTCATGCGGCCATACAGGTCGTTGAATGCCTTTTGCCCTTCGCTGAGTTCGATTTCGGCAGATTGCAGCTGCTCGAACAGTGGCTGAATTTTGTAATCTTTGAGATGTAAGCGCCAAGCATCTAAGGCTTGCATGGGTAACAGATTCCCGCTGACAAGACGCAGGCGCGCTGCAGCGGGCAGTGGCAGTTCTTCATCATCGACAGTGATCAAAGCGCCGTCTTCTGTGGGTCTGAAGGTCTGCCATTGACCATCCATCTCCACCTGCCAGAGGGTGCGCTGTAACAGGCGATACATGACCGGATGCTGATGCAGGTATTGCTGCCAGTCCGCGGCGAGCCAATGCCGTTCTGTGACCATGGCCTCATACAATCTGGCACTTTGCTGTTCCACCACCTGCTTGAGTTCTTTCTTGCAGTTGCTGAACCATTTTTTCACTTCGGCAAGATCGCCTTCGTTGTCTGTCTGCCGTGGTTGCGGCAGGCTCTTGAGCAGCTTGCCTTCTTCGTTGAGCAATCTCAGCTTGAGGTCATCCCCGAGTGCCAAGGCCAAAGTACGGCTGCCGAATTCAAACGGGCTGGGCTGGGTGAGATGTTCGAGTCCGGCGGTCTGGATCGTGCGATCCGCCAGCTCATCCTGAGTCCAGCCGTTACGGGCCGCAATGTGATTGACTTGCGCTCGCGCCAGCTCCTGCACCGAGTGGGTGCGATAACGCCGCGCAATACTCAGCAGGAACTGAATCGCCACAGGGTTATCCGAGTTGCCCAAGGCTTGCAGCATGGCTTCTATCTGTGCTCGCCGCTCATAGCGCTTCTTCATAAAGGGTTGAATCATGCCCAGCAGGGTTTGCGTATCGCCGCCAGAGATCAGAGCCAGCATCCCCTTTTCTTTGATGGCCGAGCCCAGGAGCATATTCTTCTTCTCGGCAAAGCAGGTCTGAAACGCATCCTCAAGGGTTTTGTGTTGGTATTCCTGCCCCCAGTCGTATTTGGCCCAATGCTGATAACGCCGAAAGGTCTCCTGCTGATGGGCTTGAGCGTAGGCCAAGGCTTCGCTATCTGAAGGGCAGAGCGTATCCTGGGTGATAAACGCCGACAGAATAAAATGCCCCAGACGCTGACGGCTTGCGCTATCGAGCAGCGATAGGTAGTGAGTGAACAGTGGGTTACCCTGAGGCTGCTTGAGCTTCACCGCCAGCACGACCCACCAGAAGATCAGCTCGGGTTCGACTGGGCTGCCGTCTTCAAAACAGCATGCGGGCAGCGATGCACGCGGGAACCAATCCATGGACTTGGGTGGCGCCTTTTTCAGGCCGGTCTTGGCTTCGGCCAGCAGGGCTTCTTTGCTAAGAAACTGACTGATATCCGCACCGACTTGTTGTAAGGCCTCAAGCAGCACCACTCGGGTTGGCATATCCTTCTCTTTGGCCAGCGCTTGGCTCAATGCCTCCTGCGCCGAAGCTGCCTTGAGGCGACCCAGCCAAGTGGCGGCCAACACTCGATTATCCTTGTTGCCAGATGCCAGTTGCGCTGTGATCAGCGAGATATCAGCACCCTGGCGTTCGGCGCAGTACTGAGCCACAGCTTGTATGGCCTTGCGGCTATTGCAGGCTAGTTCATGAACGGCTGTGTGCCATTGCGGTGGTAGTTTGGGAAACTCGGCCAGAATCGCCAGAGTTTGTATCAGAACCTGGATGGGATCATGTCGTTGATAGGTTCCATTTAGCACCTTGCCATTGAAACCCTGCTCGATATATTCGGGGTTTTCGGCAAAGAAGGGCCAGATCAGCAGTTGTTCACAGATGGCCGGCAGCCAGTCATCTTCTCGGCCTGTGTAGCCAAAGAGGGCTTCTATCAAGGCGGTGGGCGCTTGATTCTCTTCGTTGCACAGGCTCACGAGTTGCCGTAAATCATTGATTCCCTGCGCCTTTCTGATGATGGGTTCCTGAGACAGCATATTCATCCAGGTGTGGCAGGAGAGGGGCTGGTTTTTCATCCGTAAAAGAAGCCTGAGGTCGGCCTTGGGGTGCTCATCAAGCTTGGCGTAGCGCAGCAGAGCATAAAAATCTGGTAAAGCAGGCTGCTGGCCTTGTTCAAGATTCATCAGCGCCGTTTGCAGCTCGGCGCGGGTGATCTGCTGCCAGCGTTCGAGATTGCGGCGAAAATTGGGCAAATGATTTTTTTCATAGTCGGGAGCATCGGGTTGCTCCGCCTCAGCGATATGCTTTTTGAGCTGTTGAATCCTTTTAAGCCGGTATTGATCACACAGATCCAGCCATTCCTCAGGCACTTTGACCTTTCTCTCCAGGGGGCGCAGGATCGGAACATCCCAGTGGAATAGATCACTGGATGGCTTTTGGGCCGCGTTATCCAGCATGTTCGCCAGTGATGTTTTCACTGCGGCGGATTGTTCTTCACTGTGCCAGCGTTTTAGCAGCGGCGTAGCTTCAGGATAAAGGCCAGCGACAAGCAGCCAGTGACCACGAGTGGTTGCCTTGGCCTTTGGGAATTCTCGCTCCAGAAATGCCAGCAGTTCTTGTTGTGGGCTCTTGCGTAGCAGTGCCAAGGACTCTTGACGGACAGCGGCTGAGCTATCGGCGGCCAAGGCCATGATCAGCGGCAGCTGCGCCGGTGACAGTGTCTGACAGCTGGTATTGAGCAAGGAGCAAAAGGTGACGCGGCCGCTGAAATGTAACTGATTCAACAAGGGCAAAGACTGGGGCGCTTCACTCAGTTGGCACCAGTTGGTTTTTTGCTGGAGACTGGTGCGGTAAGGATTATGGATGATACCGGCTTCGGTATTTTCAAGAATAAAGGCATCCAGCTCATGGGCTGGATGTTCATACTCTTCTATCAGTGCCAGCAGATCAGCACGACTGGGCAGATCCTGGTCTGCCAAAGAAACACCGTAATAGCCTTTTGCCAAGTCTGCGAACAGCCACAACAGGCCATTGAGCCATCCGGTTGAGGTATTGTGAATACCGGCTGTGCTGGTGAGGGGGTTGCAGGCATAACACACCAAGCCAAGACGACGCAGAACGGCTGGCTCATCAGCGGCATCAGTCGCCATAAATTGATGCATGGCCTCATGCGCCAAACCGGCGCGTAGATCATGCTCACGGCCATAATAGACCAAGCCTGGCCGTCCCAGGGGTTCGCTGTGACTGATCTGTTCGAGCTGTGATAGGCAGGCGACAGGTTCGCCGGTCAAAATATAGCGACTGACCTCTTGTCCCAAACCTGTCTGCTGTTCATCCAGTGTCCAGCAGGCAGCTTGTAAGAACTGTGTGGCTTGCGCCAGGGTTTTGGCTTCAAGCTGGTGGTTGCTGCCATCTCGCATTGTCGAGTTCCTTGTCTTTTGATGCGCCTTTTTGTTTAGGCTTTGGATCGAGAGAAGGCAGAATTCTAGCGCAAACCCAGCTG
>SKOQ01000220.1 GCA_007119985.1 Marinospirillum sp. | reverse complement strand
GCTGAGGGGAGCAACGATGCCAAAGTGCAAGCCCAAGCGCCAATAAACCCAAAGCACTCAGCACGGCAAGGATAGCTAGCCAGGGAGAAAGAGCGCCGTTCATGAACATCAGACAACCTGCTCCAAAATAAACGCGCGATAAAAAAAGGCTTGATCTCGCGCAAAGAAAGCAGCCGCCTCGTCCGTCAACGGCCTCAGCTGCGCTTGCCACTCTTCAGGGCAGGAACGCGGCACGGCCATATTCCAATAGGCTAAACGCGCTGAAGGCTGAGATGCCGCCAGAATTTTCTGCAGCAAAGCCAGATAATTCTCCTCACTCATATACTCAAAAATATCGCTCAAATTAAACGCATCGAAGCGCGCTTCAGAAAAGCGACTCAAATAAGCCTCTAAAGATAAAGCATGCCACTCCAAACGATCTAGCCTGCTTTTGATTGTCAAAAAAGCCTCTTCTCGCCACGCATAGGGCAGAACCTCACCTGGCTGACCCAACAAAATCCAATGCAGATAGGGGTTCTCAGCTGGATTCAGTGTTACCAACGCATGACGTGTGCGCAGGAGAAGATGTGATGCAATCCCCCCCTCCACATAAGCAAAAAAAGCAGGATCACGCCCTAAACGCCCCATCACCCAGCGCGAAAAAAACAAGCGGAACAACCCACGCCAACGCCAGGTATTCCAATGCTGATCATAAAAGCGCGCACGATCTTGCGGGCTTCCCCCCTGCAATAATTGCGCTACGCGTTTCTTAGAATGCACAAGCGGCAGCACCCAACGCCGAAAAATGGCAAAATAGCGTTCAAACTTCCCTACCGCAGCAACTCCCTGCTCTATAGATTCAGAACGCTCATCCCAAAACGCCTGCTCTACAAGAGTCAAATGAGGTCGGCAAAGGGCAAAGAGCTGAGCACGTCGCGCACTGGGCCTCGCTCCCATTAACTCCAAAAACTCGGCATGATCCAAAGCACGATACGCTGCCACCCTCAAGGCCAAACAAGCCAGCTGAGCTGGATTCATATCCAGTGCGATGACCCGCTCTGCTCCAGCCGCGAGCAGAGCCAAGGCATTATCGCCAGCAGATGCAATAGATAAGCAGTGTCGCCCCTGCGGTTCCAAGCTCTCAACCAATATCCCCGCATCCTCCCAACACTGACCATAGCGAACCTGCTCAAAAGCCGCTCGCTGAGCAATTTCACTCTGCATGCTCAGCCTCCACCGAAGCAGTGAAACGAAGAATCCGGCCGGTGGCACCATCAAACTCAATTTCTTCGCCTTCTTGCAATAACCTCATCACACCGGGAATCGAAACAATCGCTGGCAATCCCAGTTCACGCGCGACTATCGCCGAGTGTGAGAGCAAACTGCCCCGTTCCACGAGTAAGCCCGCAGCACAGGGAAAGAGCATGACCCAGCCAGGATCAGTTCGCTCCGCCACCAAGATGTCACCCGGTGCTAACTCAGCCTCGCGTGGATCACGCACGATTCTAACTCGACCACGAACACGCCCAGGGCAACAACCGATTCCCTGTAGTTCACCATGCAGCTCGTCTAATTTCTCCGTATTCAGATAGCTCTGGCAGGCCGCTACTGAACCTTGTGTTGTGAAACGATCATCGGGAGCCTCCTGCTCAGCATAAGCAGCATATTCAGCCTGGCGCAGAGCCACCAAACCCTTCAGATTCCAAGTGGTGGCGGTTCCTTGCACAAAACCCAAAACCTCATCGACCTCTAAATAAAAAATATCACGAGGATGCTGCAGATGCCCTTCAGCATAAAAGCGACGGCCCAATTCAACAAAAATACGCCTGACACGGCCAAAGACCCTTGTGCGCTCAAAACGCAGGTTCTCCCGATCTCGCACACGTGCACGTGCATGGCGCAATACCCAAGCGTAAATCCAGTAGCGCCAGCCTGGCTTTAATAAGGCGGCCAAACTCTGTTCAGTCTGTTGGCGATTTTTTTGCAGCTGTTCAGTTGCAGCATCAGAAGGTGGCATCGAAGCCAAAGCCGCGACCCCCTGCATCAATAAGCGTGGATCATCATGCAAAGTTGCGCTTTCTAGTTTCAGCTCGTCTAAACAACGGTCGCCGAACTGATCCAAATAATCATGCCATGCCAGAGAAAAAGCGGGGTAATCCGCCAAGATCAGCTTCAACTTTGCGGGATCCCCTTCTTGTAAACACTGGAGCAACTGTGGTTCAGCTAAGGCAAGAGTCGCCAATTGGCGCATCCTCTGTACAGGTTCAGCACTAATCATCCCGCCCTCTCCTGCCAGCAGATCATTGTGCAATCCCTGCCCCTGATCACCAGACCAGCGCGTTAACAGCTGGCGTAAGAGGCCATAAAAGATCATGGCAAAGAAATCATTCACCAAGGGTGCATCCCAGCGAGTTAATAAATGCTCTTTAAGCTGGTGATAATGGGCCACCAACTGGGTTGCTTCTAACTGCTCAAGGGAAGCATGCGTATTCAATGCCTGCTGTACACGCTGATGGAAACAACGAATACTTCGTGGAAGTAACAGATGCTGCTTGATCAACCCCAATCCAGTTCCGAGCAGATGCAATAAATCCAACCAGCGTGCAGCCCGAGAGGGCGCTGAAGTCGGCTCAAGAAGATGTGCAGGCAAAGGCTCCTTTACCCCCATCATTTGTTCCATAAAACGCTGATTGAAGCGAAACCCTGGCAGCAGCGCCAAAACACGGTACCAAGAGATTAAATTATAAAAAACGCGGCCGCGAATCAGCCCCAGCATCTGGGTAAAGGTCGTCTCTTCTTGCTCTATTTTGGCGCGTCTTACACCCAAGATCTTACAAAACTCACGATATACCGAGGTATAGGCCATACGCGCAAAGCTAAAGGTTAAAGGGGTCGTGATACCACCATAGCTTTCGGCAATATTACTATTATCCCAAAGTAATGAACGTCCACGAGGATCCACCCGCCTAGCCAAGGTCGTAATCGGCCGCGACTGTACCAAAACCAACCCTTGCTGCTCAGACCAGACCCACTCCATATCTTGCGGGCGCTCAAAATACAGGCTCGCTTGACGCGCAAGACGCGCCACCTGCACCAGTTGTTCCTCGCTCAGAGGTGGCAAACTACCCTCGATAGGCTCTATCAGCTCAACCGTCTCCTGCGCGCTCACAGTCCAGCTCCAACCGCTCACTTCACCTGCCACTAAAGCTTCGGCCAAGCCTTCTACAGCAGCAATCCAGCACACATCTCGACGACCCGAAATAGGATCGGCACTGAAGGCCACACCCGCTGCTTGGGCATCTAGCATCGGCTGGATCAGTACACTAGGTAAGGGCGGTGGTGTCGTGAGCCCCGCTGTTTGGCGATAGTGCAACAAGGACTCACTGAAGCCAGAACACCAAACGGCCACAATACGTTCAGCCACTTGGTCTAAAGGCACCTGCAAAAAAGAATCTAGCTGGCCTGCAAAAGAATGCTGCTGCCCATCCTCATCTAGCGCGGAGGAACGCACTGCAAAAAGGGCATCAGCAGGAAAGCGTGCAGCGAGATAGGCGGTTAAGTCCTGAGCCTGATCTGCCGGAAAAACCAGCTGAGCCAAACTCGCCTCATTGCGCTCTGTTGGCTCTAGCGGACAGGCCTCTGGCGTCACGACACACCAAGCAGGCACCGTAAATCCCGCTTGTTGCAAGCAGGCCAACGCATAAGCCTTGCCGCCCAATTGGTCCAACTGTACATCTTGATGCTGATCCACCAGCCAAGGCAGTGCCTTGCTCTGGGCGACTGCCTTTTCTACTCTGCTGAACATCACCTACCCCTTTTTCTATTGATCATCCAGTCAATGCCGCGCACTTAAGCAGGCGGCAACAAAAACCAAGGTAAGGTGCCTAACGAAAGATACACCAGAAGCGTCCATACACCCGAGAGCAACTCCACCCGCTGCCCACTCACTCTTGTCTTTTGGCGAACAAAAAGCCCAACCTGCCCACTCACCAGCAAAACCAAAATCGACAGTACACCCACCATAGGCCATGCAAAACCAATTGAGATCGCCGCCAACCAAGCACAGACCGCCGCCATCCATACCAACACTAACCATACTCCTGCCGCAAACCGGTAGCCCCATAGTGCAGAATAGGTTTCTACGCCTTCTTCTTCGTCTTCGGGCAAACGGATTTTGCGGCCTAGCTCAATCACCAACCCATTTAAAAAGCTCAATACCAAAAACCAATGCAAGCCTGCTGGCGGCTCTACCCATAAGGCAGCTCCAGACCACCACCAATCCCAAGCCGTAGCATAAAGATCAATCAAAGGCATAATCAGCATGTGCGAGAGCAGATACACCACAGGATGCTGCTTCAACCAGCCTGCCACAAAAAACTCTTGATTCATCAAAGCCAGGTACAACCACACCACCAGCAAGAGTAACGCCAAGGGCCAAAAGAGCAGCACAGCCAGCACCAACTGAATGCACATGGCCGCCAACCCTACCCAGCCTAACTCCCGCAACTGAATCAAACCACGCGGCACAGGGCGATAAGGACGAAAACGCGCATCTTCCTCTGCATCCTTAAACTCATCACTAATGCGCAACAGCAGAAAAAAGAGCAAGGCGCTCATCAAAGCCGCCAACACAGCAGGCCAGTGTAAACTGCCCCCGCGTAACAACGCAGAATAAGAAACGGCAGAAAATGAAAAGGCTGCTACAACTGGGCCATGCTTGATAAAAGGAAAACGCTCACGCTGATAGGTCCACCAGCGCTTGATGTGATCAGAAAGAGGCATCTAGCGACCCCTTGCCAGGCTTTGATGCGCTCGAGCAAAATGACCCGCACACAAGGCACCGATAATCGACAATTCACCAGCCAGCAACAAAGCCGCAGTCACTTCAGCCAAGGCACGAGCCTTATGCTCACCAGCTAGGCCCATCAGCTGCAAACAGGCTTGCTGAGTAGGTAAGCCTGTGCCACCCCCCACACTGCCCATAATCAAGTTCGGTAGCGTAACGGCAGCATACAAATCACCTTCATCCGTCAGCTCAAAGCGTGTTACGCCCACTGCCGCTTCTGCAACACAGGCCACATCTTGACCACAGGCTAAAAACAAAGCCGCCAAACCATTGGCATAGTGGCCTTGGACACCAATAGTGCCTGACAAAACGCCTCCCATTGATGACATCCGCCAATAATCGGTCATTCTCTCTGGCGTGGTATGTAAAAAGCGCCTGACAAGACGCGCAGGCACACACACTTCCGCACTGACTTTTTTACCACGCACTGTCTGAAAAGACTGCGCACTGGCTTTTTTATCGCCAGAAAAGTTAGCCTCAATAAAGTGATACTTCGGGGCGACAGGGCTATGAGCACAAATCCATTGGCAGATTTGTGCCGTGGCCAGAGTGACCATATTTTGGCCCGCTGCATCTCCCGTGGTGAAGGTGAAGCGCAGATACACATGATTCCCTTCAAGGCTAATGTGCATCTCTTGCAGCTGCCCGTAGCGCGTTGTTTTCGCTGTTTCAGCCTTAAAATAATCCATTTGCTCTAACGCCCAAGTACCAAACTGGCCGGCCTGGCGCAAGGTCTCAAAAACAAAACCCGGAGCCCGACTGACGCCCTCACTCAAAAGCAAAGCCTGAGCGCCACCAGAGCGTGTAATCAGCTGCGCACCACGATGATAAGAGGCCACCAACGCGGCCTCAGTCGTTGCTAAGGGCATCCAATAATCCCCCTGCGCAAAGGCACCCTGCACACGCAAAGGACCAGCGACGCCAATCGGCACCTTGGCGACACCAATAAAGTTTTCGATATTTTTTTGGTAACAGTCCAATGCAGAATCATCACTGGTACTTAATAACGCTTGCTGAAGCACCTGATTCTGTGAGTTTTGTTGTAAACAAGCCCAGCGCTGCTCAAGCGCCTCAGGTGTTAAACGCCAATCTCTTGGCAAACGTGAAAAACCACTAGACGACTTCATCTCGGACATACACTCCCTCGCAACAACAATCGACTTCAAAAAAGGCCGGCTCACAGAACGTTCATCTCTTTATCATATAGCCCAGCTAAAATCAGCAACTCTTTCATTTATTGGATAAAACTGCTGAGAACTTCACATGTCTAAATGCTTCATACTTCCGGGTAGTTTCTGCCTTGGTCTCACTCTGCTCCTTTCAGGCTGCGATAACAGTGATACGCCGCCAACACAAGAAGAGCGCCAGACCATTTATGTCAGTCCTGAGGGTCGTGGAACAGGGGCACCTAGCTCACCAACCAGCTTCACCACGGCTCTCGCTCTGGCCACACCCGGCGATACTATTTATCTGGTAGCAGGAGAATATCGACCACAAGAGCTACCTTTGCGTATCCGCACCGACAACCTCACCATCACGGGTGCCGGTGCAGAGCAATCGACACTTCTGCTTGAACAAGCCAATGCGTGCCAGCTTATCGATATCCAAGCCCAAGGTATCCAGCTACAGCATTTCTCGATTGATGGCAGCCAACTTGATCTTGCCCCTGAGAATTGCGCTCATCCCGCACTGCTTGCCGTACAAGGTGATCAACCCCAGATTTCTCATCTAAACCTGCGTGGCAGCAATCCTCTTCCACAGCGTGATCGCCTAGCGTTGCCGAATGAGCGAGCCTACTCGTTGATCAGCCTCCAAGGAAGCCAAAATACACTGAGCGTTAGCCAACTGCGGCTGGATAATGCCGCACAGCATAGCCTTATGCTTCAAGATGCTCTGGGTCAGATAGAGATCCATGACTTGCATATCCATCATTCTGGCTACCGTGGCCTGTATCTGTATCGGGTTGATGGCCAGATCGAGATCACGGACAATCGGGTACATGGCGCTGTCAATGAAGGCATTTATCTGCGCGATGTCACTGGCGAAGTCAGCGTCTCTCACAATCATATTGAAAACCTGCTCTATCAGCCCACTCTACTCGGTGGCAGCGGCATAGAAGGCGGCCTAGTACACACCAATACACAGGGTGAAGTCTTCACATACATTCGCTCAAATCAGATTAATATCGATCCGCAAGGGATCAACCGCTACTTAAGTGGCTACCCGCTACTCGATATAGATGGCATTGAAGTCAATATGCTCGGCACTGCTAGAGGCTTTGCCTGGGTCGAAGACAACACGGTTCAAAATACCGATGACGATGGTATCGACTCAGATACCGTCGACCAAGGTGAACTGGATATCGTGATCCGCAACAACCGCCTCATGAATATTCAGGATCGAAGCATCTCCTTTGTGACTTCTGGTCAAGGTGTTGTGCGTGGGTCGATT
>SKOQ01000167.1 GCA_007119985.1 Marinospirillum sp. | reverse complement strand
TCTTGACGCCGAGCTTCTGCTGCCTGACGTTCAGCCTCCTGCTGCTGACGCCGCGCTTCTTCTTGTCGTCTTTGCTCACGCAGGCGGGCCTGCTCTGCCTCGCGCTGGCGTTGTAACTCCTGCTGACGCAGACGCTCTTGCTCAGCAGCACGACGCACAGCTGGATCTTGATCCACCACCTGCGCGCGAATGATCTGCTGGGTTTCTGGCTGAGGCAAAGGGCGCGGGCTGATGCCATTCCAGACCAGTAGACCCAAGGCCAGCAGATGCACGCCCAGCGCCAGCAGGACAGAGAGCGTCAGATTTTCAGCTTTCACAGCCTGAGTTCTCCATCGCCTAGGGCTGCTCGGGGGGACGTGAAATCAAGCCCACTTGCGTGACGCCAGCGCCTTGCAAGCGACTCATCAAGATCACAACATCACCATAGGGGACACGGCGATCTCCACGCACCAAGACAGGAATATCGGGATTCTGGCGCTTAAAGCGTGCCACCTGCTCAATCACTTCATCGAGCGGCAAGGCTTGGTCACTATCGGCACCGAGTTCAATAAAGTATTCGCCCTGCGCGTTTAAAGAGACCACCAGTGGCTCCTGCTCTGGCTGCGCCTCAATCGGCTCAGAGGTGACTTCAGGTAGCTCAACATCCACACCTTGGGTCAGAATCGGAGCCGTCACCATAAAGATCACCAATAAAACCAACATCACATCAATGTAAGGCAGCACATTGACTTCAGCAATCGGCATCTTGGGCAGGCGACGGCGCAATCTTGGCTTTGGCATCTTGCCTCCTAATCTGCTTTACGCACGATCAAACTGCGGTGCAAAATCCCTGAAAATTCATCGGCAAAATTCTCATAGTGATTGAGCAGACTTTCGCTCGAGGCGACATAGCGGTTATAGGCAATGACTGAAGGAATCGCGACAAACAAACCCAGCGCGGTCGTCATCAGGGCTTCCGCCATGCCAGGGGCGACCACGGCAAAGGTGGCCTGCTGCACACCGGCGAGGCTTTTGAAGGCTTCCATAATGCCCCAGACAGTCCCAAAAAGACCAATATGCGGACTCACTGAACCGATGGTCGCCAGCAGTGATAAACCTGAGTGGAGGCGATCCTGCTCCTCAGCCAGCGCTATACGCATAGAGCGCTCGACGCCTTCTAAAATAGGCTCGGGTTCGGCTGTTTTTTGGCGGATACGATTAAAGGTTTTGAAGCCCGAGTAGACGACACGCTCTGCGCCTTGCACTTCATAGGGATCGGTATCACGAAAGAGCTCGCTGAGTTCGATCCCTGACCAGAAACGCTCTTTGAAGGTTTCATGCTCTTGACGGGCCAGACGAAAAACCTGCCAACGCTGGAAGATGGCCACCCAAGACAGGATTGAGGCCGCCAGCAAGACCAGCATTAAAAACTGAATAAAGAAACTGGCACCAAAGACCATGTTCCAAAAAGTTAGTTCTTGCAAGGTTCCACTCCTTCACGACTAAGTTGATCAAGCCACACGCTTGGCGTGCTGACCCCAGAACAGGGTTGGGGCCACTTCTCTTCTCACTGCCTGCTTGTTCTTACTGCTTGGGCTGCAAAGCTGAACGCAAATCAGCCGGCAGGCGACAAGGCTGGTGCGTCTGCGCATCAATACAGGCCACTTGGATTTCTGCACGACAGAGGCACACCTGATCGCGCCAGATTTGCTGCACAAATTGCAAGCGCGCACCCTGCTGGCTCGCCAGCTGCACCTCCACTGTGAGAGCATCATCCAGCACAGCCGGCGCAAGATAATCGATCTGAGCCTGGCGCACCACAAACAGCACCGGCAAGGCCGACTGCTCCCAGCCAAGATCACGCAGCCATTCAGTGCGCGCCCTTTCCATAAACTTCAAGTAATTCACATAATAAACACGGCCACCTGCATCAGTATCTTCATAATACACACGCACCGGCCAGACGAATGACTGCGACAGCACAGAAGGCATAAAGGTTCCTTTAATTCGATCCTGATACAAGCGGCGTGAGTCCAAAATGCGACCAAGCCGAATCCGTCACTTGGCGACCTCGTGCGGTGCGCATCATCAAACCCTGCTGAATCAGATAAGGCTCGAGCACATCTTCAATGGTGTCGCGAGATTCTGCAATGGCGGCCGCTAAACTTTCAACACCGACAGGGCCACCGGCAAATTTTTCCATCATCGCCAGCAGCAAGCGGCGGTCCATATGATCCAATCCATGGGTATCCACATGCAGCATATTCAGCGCGGCATCGGCCATTTGTGCATCAATGCGGCCATTGGATTTGACCTGCGCATAGTCACGCACACGGCGCAACAAGCGATTAGCAATCCGAGGCGTGCCACGAGCGCGCCGCGCAATCTCCTCAACCCCAGCGCGATCTGCATCCAGTCCGAGCAGGCGAGCTGAACGCGCCAAAATCGTGGTCAAATCTTCGACTGAGTAGAACTCCAAGCGCTGCACAATACCAAAACGATCACGCAAGGGCGCGGTCAACATACCAGAACGGGTGGTCGCCCCGACCAGCGTAAAAGGCGGTAGGTCGAGCTTAATCGACCGCGCCGCAGGGCCTTCACCGATCATGATATCCAGCTGATAGTCTTCCATCGCTGGATAAAGAATTTCTTCTACCGCTGGGCTCAGACGATGGATCTCATCCACAAACAACACATCCCCTGCATTGAGGTTGGTCAGCATCGCAGCGAGATCACCGGCTTTTTCAATCACCGGACCTGAGGTGCTCTTAATAGCCACCCCCATTTCTTCAGCAATAATATTGGCCAGTGTGGTCTTGCCTAAACCGGGCGGGCCAAAAATGAGCGTGTGATCGAGCGCTTCGTGACGCGCTTGCGCCGCACGAATAAAAATTTCCATCTGCTCTTTCACCTGCGGCTGCCCCGTATAGTCGGCTAAGGAGCGGGGACGTATTGCATGATCTTGATGTAGCTCGGGACCTTGCACTGTCGCCGTCACAAGACGATCACTTTCTATCATATCTATCTCTTTGTGATGTCATACGGGCTCAGTGACAGCCGCCAATAGCGCCTGCTCCCGCTGTTTGAGATGAAGAATAGCGGCGGCACGCCAGCTGGAGATGGGACGCCGCCACGCCGCACAGAGTGCCTGAAGTAACTGACCTAGGCGCAAAGGCATGGGTTCTTGCTCTTCTAGCAGCCTTCTTGTCTGCTGGTGCACGGCTAGCTCGAAGGCTCGCGTATCGCCAGGGTCACCAGAAAGGTTATCCGCACTAATCCGAAAAGGACGCCCCAACGCGAGCGTGAGGCACTGCTCAAACGCCTGCGGACGGATCTCCACCTGCTCAAAAGCACGCTGCTGTGTCAAGGAGCGGCCATCAGGACAGTACCAGTAGCCGTAGTCTTCGAGCAGACGCCGTTCAGGACCAGCCACACACCAGTGCGCAATCTCATGCAACGCACTATTTAAAAATCCACGCGCATAGATGATCTGATGATCCTCATCGGCACTGGCCGCGGGAAGGTAGAGGGGCTCATCTCCCCCACGAATCAGGCGCGTGCGATAGGTCGGATAAAAAACAGCTTCAAACACCGATTTGAGTTTGAGGCAGGCTTGCTGTTCAGCCACCCGATCATCGGTGGCACTGGCTAACTCCAAAAACATGCCTTTTTCTCTTTTTCTGATCTATCAAGGCAGCAGTTCAAAGACCAAGCGCACGCGCGCCTGAGCTTCCAACTGACCTGCATCCAGTTCAGGTGCGTTAGACAAGGTATCCGCCGCCATCATCACCTCGGCCCGCATCAAGGCAGCAGGCTGCGGGCTGGTGATTTCTTCTAACTGCAAGGGCGCACCCAAGCGCGCACCCAGACTACTGGCCATCAACTCCGCCTTGGCACGGGCGTCTTCTATCGCGGCTTGCAAAGCAGGGTGCTGCTGCGCCGACATCAGGCTAGAGCGATACTCGAAAGGGCCGAGCTGATGTGGCTCTGCGGCCACCAATGCTTCAATCCAAGGCCCAGCCTCGGTGACATCGAGATTCAGCAAGCGAATCTCACGCGTGGCCACATAACCGCTGATGACCCACTGATCCTGACGCCGTGTATGGCGTGGCTGAATACTGATTTGGCTGGCCTCAAGGCGCACGCCCTCAGGTAGCTGGCGACGCAAACGACGCTGTACTTCTTGAACACGGCGCTCCAAATCCTGCAAGGCTAAACGCGATTCACGATGCTCTGCAGTAAAAGTTGCGCGCAGATCCACGCGATCTGCCTCCAGCAACAAGGTGGCCTGGCCTTCTACCTGCACGTGCGGCACAGGCGCCCACTGCTGTGCCGATACCGGCATCCACACCAAGCTCAAACACAAGATCAATAACCAACGCATGAGAGACTCCTTGTTTATCTTCTGATGACCCACTCGATCACTGAGCCACGGCTTCCAACTGAACACGACGACTGGTGACATTTAAGCGCCACAGCAAAAAGACCGAGGCCGCTGAAAGACCGGCGATCAACCCGTACCAGAAGCCATAGACACCTTGTGGCCCCCAAGGGTTCGCACCGAAGGCCATCCACCAGCCGCCACCTAAACCGATCACCCAGTAACAAAATAGCGTAATCAACATGACAATTCGGGTGTCTTTATAACCGCGTAGCGCACCCGCCGCATTGACCTGCAACCCATCGGAGACCTGATAAAATACCGCCAGCTGGATCAAAGCCGTGGCCAACAACTGCACATCCTGATCAGAAGAGTAAAGCTGCACCACCCAAGGCGAGGCAATCCACATCACCAAAGCACCCAGCAAAGATACTAAAAACGCCATCTCGACACCTAAAAAAGCCACCCGACGGGCAGTTGCAGGACGCTGCTGGCCCAGTGCATGCCCCACCTTCACGGTCAAGGCCATGCCTAGACTCAGCGGCACCATAAAGAGCAAGGTCGTAAAGTTAAACGCCACCTGATGGCCTGACACCACCACCTCACCCAGCGAGCCGATAAACAAGGCAATGGTGGTAAAGAGCGAGGCTTCGACAAAGATAGAGAGGCCGATGGGCAGGCCCACCCATAGAATCTGCTTGATACCCAGCCACTGCGGCCAACTCCAGCCCTTAAAAATAGCCAAAGAGCGATATTCCGCACGAAAAGTCACATAAAGGCTGAGCAATAAGGCCATAAACCAGAAACTCAACGCCGTGGCATAACCACAACCCACCGCGCCAAGTTGCGGCATACCCAGCTTGCCGTAGATCAAAATATAGTTCGCAGGAATATTAAGCAGCAGACCGGCCACACTAATCAGCAACACAGGTCGGGCCTGATTCGAACCCTCGCACAAACAACGCAACACTTGGAAAAAAGCCAAGCCAGGCAAACCCCAGCTCAGTGCGCGCAAGTAGGCCGAGGCTAGGTTCGCGACATCTGGCTCCACCTTCATAAAATCAAAGACGACCTGACTGTAGTAAAAGGCAAACCAAGCAGGAATCATCAACAGCGCCCCTACCCAGCTCGCCTGATGAATCAAAGGCGCCATTTCATGATGCCGCTGCCCACCGCGGGCATGGGCAACCAAAGGAGTGACCGCCATCAGCGTCCCAAAGATCAATAACATCATCGGGCCAAAAATACTGGCCCCTACGGCCACCGCTGCCAAATCCACTGGGCTTAAGCGCCCCGCCATAATCGTGTCGACGACACCCATCCCTGTTTGTGCCAGCTGCGCCCCTAAAAGCGGCAAGGCCAGCAGCATTAACGGACGGTTATGTAACCAAAACTCTTGATGAAACGACTTCATTTTATGCGCACCAAAAACCGAGAATACTACTCCTTTCGATCGCAGAACGCCAAATGTGTCTGTAAAACACCTTTCTTTATCATCAAGACTTGAGCTGAAAGCCTTTAAAAGCTAAGCTGAGCGCAAGTTACTGTATAGAAGACTAGGCTGTTCAGCCACACAGCTGTGCAAAAGAACATATTGGGAGCACCGATGATCAAACTCACTAAACGCCAGCAGCAGGTGCTGGATATCATCAAGGATGCGATGAAAGAAAAAGGGATGCCACCCACCCGCGCTGAAATCTCGCGCATTCTTGGGTTTCGCTCCGCCAATGCGGCCGAGGAGCATTTGCGTGCTCTCGAACGCAAAGGGGCGATTGAGATTCTCGCAGGGACCTCACGCGGTATCCGCCTCACTCAAGAGCAGCTCAACGAAGAAGGCCTGCCTGTTTTAGGCCAAGTGGCCGCGGGCAGCCCGCTTTTGGCGCAAGAGAATATCGAACGCCATCTCAACGTCGATGCCTATGCCTTCAGCCAGAAGCCCGACTATCTGCTGCGCGTTAAAGGGCTCAGCATGAAGGATATCGGGATATTTGATGGTGATCTGTTAGCCGTCAAACGCTTGGATCAAGCGCCGCGTAACGGGCAGCTGGTGGTGGCGCGTATCCACGATGAAGTTACCGTGAAGCGCTTTAAGCAGGAAGATCAGGTCGTTTGGCTGCTACCAGAAAACGCTGATTTTGAGCCAATCAAGATCAACCTTGAAGAAGAAACTTTGAATATCGAAGGTTTAGCGGTCGGTCTGATTCGTGATCAGTTCAATCATAGCCTGCATTGATGCTCACAGGCTGTTGAGATCTTTTTTGAGATCTCAACAGCCGACCCATTGAGCTGGCGTGCTTCACTGGTTTTTTTACTCCTCCAGCAAGCCAGAGCGCAGCATATCAACCTGCGCTTTCAACTGCTGATAAAGCCGTTCTAACTCTTCCAGCGGCGAGAGTTCTTCACGCTGCACCGCGATCTGCCCTGCTGGAACAACTAGGGCGGCTTCTTCAGATCGCGGCTGCCCGAGCTGAGCCGCCATCATCTTCAGCCACGACCCAATACCGAGACGATCTTCCTGCCACACTTCCAGCTCATATAAACGCTGGTCACGCTGCTGCGCCTGTTGCTGGAGATCAACAGGCGTCTGGACTCGCTGCGGCTGTAGACGATAGGCTTCAGCCAACTCACGCAAAAAGCTCAACTCGATTTTTAACAGTGCGCCCAAAGCCGCCTCGTAGCAGGTTTCCTGCCACGCCACTTCCACCAGTGGGTCATGCGGCTGATGGGCCGCATCCAGCAATAAGCGCGCTTGATAAAAAAGCTGGCGCGTTCTTTGTGCCGCATCAGCCATGCTGCTCTCCTTCTCTCACCTCAGGTCTCAACCTACACATTCGGCTAGCCCTTGGATTTATCTTCTATCTGCCAGCGCCCATCCTTCCAAAAAGCACGAAACCCCGTTGGTTTACCCTCCTGCTCCGCCTGCACATACTGCTCTTTGGTTTTGCGCGAGAAGCGAATCACCGTCGGGTGGCCGGCTGAGTCCTGCTCAGGTGCATCAAGCAGATAGTGATGCTTAGGATCAATCTGCGCACGGTGTGGCTTGATCTCGCGCACCTGCGGTGGACGCGTTTCACGGTTTTTCGGGAATTGGCTGGCTGCCAAAAACAAACCACTGGCCCCATCACGCAGCACATAGTGATCATCCACTTTTAAGCAACGCAGCTCCGGCATCGGCACTGGGTCCATCTTGGGCGGCGCTGCCTCACCACTGCGCAGCAGATTACGAGTGTTCTTACACTCGCTATTGGTGCAACCAAAATACTTGCCAAAACGGCCTGTTTTAAGCTGCATCTCACTGCCACACTTATCGCAATCCAGCGTTGGGCCTTCATAGCCTTTCAGGCGGAATTGGCCCTCTTCGATCTGATAACCATCACAATCTGGACTGTTACCACACACATGCAGCTTACGCTTTTCATCAATGATCAGGCTTTCCATCGCGGTGCCGCACTTCTGACAACGCCGCTTGGCGCGCAAGGCATCGACTTCGGCATTTTCATCAGCATCTTCGGCCACAAACTCATCGCCGGGTACCAAATTAATCGTGGTTTTGCAGCGCTCTTTAGGGGGCAGCGCATAGCCTGAACAACCTAAGAAGGTCCCAGTGGAAGCGATGCGAATTTGCATCGGGCGCGAACAGGTTGGACAGCTGATATGGGTTTCTACAGGCTGATTGGGCCGCATACCCTGCTCAGACTGGGCTTGATCGAGCTGATGGCGAAAATCCGTGTAAAAACGATCCAGTAGATCCTTCCAATCCGCGCCACCTTCGGCAACGGCATCCAGGCCATCTTCCATCCGTGCGGTAAAGCTGTAATCCAGCAGGTCATGGAAGCTTTCAACCAAACGATCGGTCACAATATCGCCCATCTTTTCTGCATAGAAGCGACGGCTTTCAAGCTTAACGTAGCCCCGCTCCTGAATGGTCGAGATGATCGCGGCATAGGTGGAGGGGCGGCCAATACCGCGCTTTTCCAGTTCTTTTACCAAGGCGGCCTCAGTAAAGCGGGCGGGCGGCTTGGTAAAGTGCTGCTTGGGATCCAGTGCCAACAGATCCAACTGGGTGCCCTTTTGTAAATCGGGTAGCACCTGATCTTCACCCTGCTTACCCGCAGGCGGTTGAATGCGCGTATAACCATCAAACTGCAACACGCGACCCTTGGCTTTCAGCTCAAAATCAGCCGCCTGAACGGTCAGCGTCGAAGACAAATAACGCGCCGGCGGCATTTGACAAGCCACAAACTGACGCCAGATCAGCTCATACAAACGCTGGGCATCACGCTCCATATTCTTCAGGTCCTCACCCTTCACCTGGACTTGTGAGGGACGGATCGCTTCGTGAGCTTCTTGTGCGCCTTCTTTGCTGGAGTAGGACATGGGCTGCTCTGGCAGATAGGCCGCGCCTAGAGCTTCAGCAATCCATTCACGACAACTCGCCACGGCCTCTTGTGACAAGTTGGTCGAATCTGTACGCATATAGGTGATATGACCCGCTTCATAGAGGCGTTGCGCCAGCGTCATGGTTTTTTTGACCGAAAAACCGAGGCGCGTGCTGGCGGCTTGCTGCAGGGTCGAGGTAATAAAAGGCGCGCCGGGACGACTTTGCGTGGGCTTGTCTTCACGGTCGATCAGACGATACTGGGCTGTTTGCAAAATGGCCAGCGCGGCGTCTGTTTGCTGCTGATTCACAGGGCGAAAAGCTTGACCCGCCTGACTCACCACCTGACAACGCAGCGGATGTTGATCCGAACGCAAATCCGCATGCACATCCCAGTACTCTTCAGGCACAAAGGCACGAATCGCGCGCTCACGCTCCACAATCAAGCGCACTGCAACCGATTGGACTCGTCCAGCAGACAAACCCCGAGCCACCTTCGCCCACAACAAGGGCGATACCATATAGCCCACCACGCGATCCAGAAAACGCCGTGCTTGCTGCGCCTGCACACGATGCAAGTCTAACTCGCCTGGCTGCTCAAAGGCCTGGGTAATGGCTTTTTTGGTAATCTCGTTAAACACCACGCGACGATAACGCTGCGGATCACCGCCTAAGGTCTCGCGCAGGTGCCAAGCTATGGCCTCTCCCTCGCGGTCCAAATCCGTTGCCAGATAAATGGCATCGGCTTCTTTCGCCAGCTTTTTCAGCTCACTGACCACCTTCTCTTTGCCAGGCAAGATCTCATAATGGGCCTTCCAGCCATGCTCAGGATCGACCCCCATCCGCGCAATCAGCTGATCTTGGGCACGCTGTTTTTTTTCAGCGGCCGTCAGCGCTTTTTTGGTTGTGCGTGCAGTCGAAGTCTTCCCGCCGCCACTGACAGGTAAATCTCTGATATGGCCTACGCTCGATTTGACGATAAAGTCGCTACCCAAGTACTTATTAATCGTCTTGGCTTTGGCCGGGGATTCGACAATAACCAGTGATTTACCCATTCCGTTCGCTATCCTGTTGACTTAAATAAAAATTCGATGATTGAAAAGACAGAAATTGTGTTCAGGCTGCCAAATATGCCGCATACAGTAACCCAGTGCTGGATGGGATGCCACCCTGATCCACCTTGGGACCCACCGAAACCCGCTATCAACATCCACTTGACTGGCATTCATTGCATCAGATGACTTATGCTGTCTTTTTTTGATCACTCTGATGACAAGGAACAAGAAAGATGCGCCGTTTTATCCTCCTCGCCTGTGCTTTACTGCTGAGCTGCGCTGCTCTCGCCCATGATGAACAACTGTTGGTGGGTCAATGGACCTGCGAACACCATTTCCCAACTGAACAAGGTCTGACCCTGCATTTTAACTACCATCAGCTCTTTACGGCTCAAGGCCACTTTAGTGTAGAAGGCGAAATCCAGATGCGCCTGCCAGGACAAGAACTGGCCTATGCCCTAGATGCGGCTGGCAACTGGTCACTCCAGGGCGATCAACTGGCCCTGCGCACGGAGACGAGCCAATTTCGCCCGAACAATCCTGCGGCACAACAGCTGCATGATGCAGGCATCCTGAACGCCAGCGACTTTGACAATATGCAAGGGGATGACGTCTTTCAAATCTTAGCCCTGAGTAGATCACGCATGCAGCTGGAATATCATGACGCCGAAATTGGTGATCAAATTCAAGTCGAGTGCTTTAAAAACTAGGCTCACAGGTGGCGAGATCACCTCCCTGCTGCATCACGCCGCCAATCCACAAACTGATCAATCAGTCGACGCGCGATCGAAGCCGCCGGTGGCAAGGGCGGTAGATCCTGCCAGTGAAACCAGCGCGCATCAAGCAGCTCCGTCGGATCCACTTGGATCTCACCTTGACGATATTCAGCCCAGTAACCCAGCATCAGTGAATGCGGGAAGGGCCAAGACTGGCTCCCTAGATAGTGCAGCCGCTGGATTTCGACCCCGACTTCTTCTTTCACTTCACGATGCACGGCTTCTTCGACGCTTTCTCCCGCCTCAACAAAACCCGCCAGCAGGCTATACATGCCATTTTGAAAGCGTGGACTCTGCGCCAGCAACAGCTCATCTTCTCGCCAAACTAAACAGATCATACTCGGTGAAATACGCGGGTAGTGACGCAGACGACAGCGAGGACATTCCTTAGCATATTCATCTTGGCGAGTGAAGGTGCCTGCACCGCAGCGCCCACAAAACTGATGTTGCTCCTCCCACGCTGCTAAACTCGCCGCCGTGATCAGCAGATCGAGTTCTTGCTGATCCGCCTGCAACAGCCAGTGGCGAGTGGCTGGCCAGTTGGCCGCTTTAGCTTGGGCATGACGCACTAAAGATAAGAGCACGGAGCGCCCCTGCCAGCGTCCAATCACCGGACAAGCCGAATGGGCAGCCGCGCAATAGTGCTTCGCTTCAGCCCAAGCTGGCCCATCAGCTTGGCGACTGGGCGCAATCATGCCTGGACTCAGGCGGATCATCCAGATGGACTCGCCCTCACTGGGCTGATGCAAGCCCCGCTCAAACGCAGACCTTAGTGCACCCTCGGCCAGCGAGGTGCTGAGGCTAGGCAGAGCAGGATTCACACTGACGACTCCTGCGCGAGCCACAAACAAGCGCCGGATTGGGCCTCTAGCTGGGCCAGCTTGGCTTGATGCGCCGCCAGCTCTTCAGCCTGCGCATAATAAATGGGGAGATCCCCGCCTTGGCGCTGTACAGGTCGGCGACTGAGGTGGACATCCACCAAGGTGTTCTGCTGTTCTTCTTCATCCTGACCTAAAGAGAGGGCCGTTTGCCCACCGGTCATGCGCAGATAAACATCGGCCAGAATTTCAGAATCCAGCAAAGCGCCGTGCAGCGTTCGTCCGGTATTATCGACATGATAGCGTTTGCAGAGCGCATCCAAACTATTACGCTGTCCAGGATGGCGACGACGCGCATAGGCTAGGGTATCAAAAATCTGGCAATAGTCTTCTAAGCGACCATAGCGCGCCTGGCCCAGCTGCTGGTTCAGCCGCTCCAATTCAGCATTGATAAAGCCGACGTCAAACGGTGCGTTATGAATCAGCAGCTCACTGCCTTCGACAAAAGCGAGAAAATCATCAGCCACTTGGGCAAATAAAGGCTGATCTTTTAGCCCATCCCAAGTCATCCCATGCACTTGAGTGGCTTCGATATCGATCTCGCGTTCAGGGTTGAGATAAACATGGTAATGGCGCTGGGTCAGCTGACGGCGCACCAGTTCAACACAACCAATTTCAATAATCCGGTGGCCATCACGCGGCTCAATACCGGTAGTTTCTGTATCCAGAACGATTTGACGCATAGTGAATCTCTTTTAATAGAATCTTGGAGCGGATGACTTCAGGCGCCGCCACCTTCTGGCTCTTCAACACCCCGATTAGCCAGCTGATCGGCCATCTCATTGCCAGGATCACCGGCATGGCCCTTCACCCAAAACCACTCTATTTGATGCTGCTGGGCTAAGGCATCCAGCGCTTGCCAGAGGTCTTTGTTTTTGACTGGTTGGCCTGCTGCTGTTTTCCAATTTTTCTTTTTCCAGTTGATCATCCACTGGGTAATGCCCTGACGCACATACTGGGAATCGGTATGCAGCTCAACCTGACTAGGGCGTTTGAGTGCCTGCAAAGCTTGAATCGCGGCCATCAACTCCATCCGGTTATTGGTGGTCTGCGCTTCGCCGCCCCAGAGGCTTTTTTGATGCTCGCCGCAGCGCAACCAAGCGCCCCAACCACCGCGCCCAGGATTGCCCTTACAAGCGCCATCGGTATAGATCACCACGGGGGGTTGATCAGCCATACTACTTCCTCTTTTTTGATGACGACAAGGCCGCCTCTGATCAATCAGAAGCCCTCGTCTTTTGATGGATAATGAATGACTGAACCTTCTTTTTGTTGCGGCTGGCTCAGCGTAGAGGCGCCCACAGCGGCACTGGGCAGCCAAGCCTGACGCTGCCAAGTGGGGCGCGGCTTGAGTGGGCAACCGACATTCTTACCCAAACGCATAAAATAGGCACCCTGCCAAGGATCAAGCCAAGTGCCTAAATGATAACAGCTTCTTGCGCGCCCATAAGGGCGAATTTCAATACAGTGCAAATCCAACAGCTCACACCAATCCTTTAAACGCGCAGGGCTAATCCAGTCATTGGCCGCTAAAGCACGCAAGGATTTAGGCTGCATCCAACGGGGAGCAAAACGCAGCAAAGCCTGCCAACTCCAAGGGTTCAGCGCGCACACCCAGATTTCGCCTTGCGACAAGACCACCCGCGCGGCTTCTTTCAGCAGCTGATGCGGACGATGATAGAGCGCTAAGCTATGGTGCAGAAAAACCCGATCCATCGATTCATCGGGCAAGGGCAGATAAGCTGGGTCGGCAATCAAGGTGCTTGGGCTGGTCGCCAACGCCTGTTGCGGCCGCCACTCAATCACATGACGAATACTGCCGCTGCACAGCAAGGGTCTCAAGGGAGTAGTCCCAAGGTGAAGTAAATGGTAACCTCTGGCCTGCTCCAGCAGGGGGGTCAATAAACGGGTCTCCTGCTCTAAAAGATGCTGCGCAAAGGCCGTCTCCCAAAAAACCTGCCACTGAGCCCAACAGGCCTCAGGAGAAGCCACGACGGCCCGGGGTTCTTGCCGCCACAGTTTCACTGGCCCCCCTTATGCGCGTTTGGCATTTTTTTGTCTCCCATTGCTTGCTTGATTGAGGTTAAGGCCATGTTTTCGATCCATCCTCTCACCGCCTTTCAAGATAATTACATCTGGGTTCTTCAACAGGATCAAGATCCACGTTGCTGGGTGGTCGATCCAGGCGATGCTGCGCCGGTTCTTGCCTACCTTGAAGCCACGCAACGCCAGCTTGAAGGCATCCTGATCACGCATCATCACCCTGATCACATTGGTGGTGTCGCCGATCTCAGCACCCGTTTTTCTTGCCAGGTCGTCGGCAGTGCCGCAGACCAATCACGTTTACCGCCTTTAACTCATGCGGTGCAGTGTGGAGATCACCTCCCACTCTTGGATGGACAGATTGAAGTGCTCAGTGTTCCTGGTCATACCTTGCACCATCTTGCTTTTTCTTACGCCGACCAACAAGGCCAGCAGCATGTTTTTTGTGGCGATACACTTTTTGCGGCTGGCTGTGGCCGCCTTTTTGAAGGCACCGCGCAGCAGATGTATCAATCGCTCCAAACCCTCGCAGCCTTTCCTGATGGCACCCTCTATTATCCAGCGCATGAATACACCCTGGCGAATATCAACTTCGCGCTCAAGGTCGAACCCAGCTCACTCGCTTTGCAAGCGCGCTTAAAAGCCAGCATGGCGCTGCGGGCCGCCGAACGTCCCACACTCCCGACCAGCCGTGAACAAGAAGCCGCGACCAATCCCTATTGGCGTTTGGATCAGCCTGAAATCCAGTCATCAATCCGTCAATTTGCTGCGCAGCAGGGCGATGAGATGCCAGAGACAGCCGCGGCTTGGCTGCACTTTTTGCGCCTATGGAAGAACGCCTCTTAAGGTTGGCTCCACCGAGTGCAAGGGCAGATCTGAGCCTCGCCTCGCTGAAGTATCCTACACGGGCGCGTCAAAGCTTCTCTAGGCGCGCTCTAAAGAAATAGTGTAAATTACTGCCCCAAGAGCAGAGTTACCCATCCTTCTAACGAATACGATCTCATTTATGCCTTTATTTCAATCTCTTTTCCAATGGTTCCCCCCCATGCATTCAACCCCTTCTTTGTTTTCTCGTCGCTGGGGTCGTCCACTGGGTTTTGCGACCCTTGGCAGCGTTTTTTTAGCCGGTTGTTCTGGCTTACCTCTGTCTAGCACCCAAGCCGATCGCGCCACCAGCGATCCTGAATATGTAATCACCCAGCTTCAACAGCAGCAGCAGCTTTTTCATTATCTCAAAGCTGAAGAAACCAGCGGACTTGGGCAGCTGCTCCCGATCCAGCAGCAAGCTGACTGGCGCTCTTGGGAGGAGCCCAGCTTGCCACCTTACGATCTCTGGGATCGTCTGCGCGCCAATATGCGCATGGATAACACCAGCAATGACCCACGTGTCCAGGCCGAGATCAATTGGCTGTTGCGACATCCCAGCTATCTAGATCGCGTCGCCCAGCGCGCCAACCGCTATATGTTTCATATTCTTGAAGAGATCGAACGTCGTGATCTGCCCAGTGAACTGGCGCTGCTCCCCATCGTTGAATCCGCCTACGATCCTTTTGCCTACTCCCATGGCCGAGCTTCGGGCATGTGGCAATTTATCCCCGGCACTGGGCGGCATTTTGGCCTAGAAAACAACTGGTGGTATGACGGCCGACGCGATGTCCTGGCCTCAACTGATGCCGCGCTGACCTATCTCAGTCAGCTGCATCGCCGCTTCGATGACTGGCAGCTCGCGCTGGCAGCCTACAATGCTGGCGGTGGCAATGTGAACCGTGCGCTGCGCCATAATCGTCAGGCCGGTGGCAATGGCACCTTCTGGGAACTCAACCTGCCCGCCGAAACCCGCGCTTATGTGCCCAAGATGGTCGCTCTGGCACGCGTTCTCGGTGATCCTGAAGCCTATGGTATTACCCTCACCAGCCTGCCTAATCAGCCCTACTTTGCTGTTGTAGAAACTGGGGGCCAAATTGATCTCGCGCTGGCCGCGCAGATGGCCGAAATCAGTATCAATGAACTCTACCTGCTCAATCCAGGCTATAGCCAATGGGCCACCGACCCTAACGGCCCCCATCGTCTTCTTGTCCCGATCGAGCAAGCTGAAGTTTTTGCCCAAGCGCTACAGGAATTACCCGCCCAGCAACGGATGAGCTGGCAGCGTTATCGCGTGGCCTCAGGCGATAGCCTGCTGACCATCTCGCGCCGTTTTAACACCACGCCGAGCATGATCCGTGATGCCAACCAGCTCAACGGTGACATTATTCGTGCCGGACGCGAGCTCTTGATCCCCATACCCAGCCAAGGCGCAGGCCAGTATGCCCTCAGCGAAGATCAGCGCCTACAGCGCCGCCAAAATGTGCAACGCAATGGTCAGCGGGTTGATCATCGCGTGCAAAGCGGTGATAGCTTCTGGCTGCTCGCCCGCCGCCATAATGTCAGCGTGCGCGAACTGGCTGCTTGGAACAATATGGCCCCCGGTGATCCGTTAATTGCTGGACAAAGCCTGGTGATTTGGTCACGCAATGCCCAGTCTGCCAACAGCCCAGCCCAGCGCAGTGTTGTGCGCCGAGTGAACTATCGCGTGCGCAACGGCGATAATCTGGCGCGCATCGCCCAGCGTTTTCAAGTCAGTGTCAGCGATATTGCACGCTGGAACAATATCAACCCTAACCGCTACTTGCAGCCAGGACAAAACCTGACGCTGCATGTGGATGTGACACGCAACTAGTCATACGCAACGCATCAAAACCTAGCGCACAAAAGGAGAAACGGATGCCAAAAAGATGGGAGCGCGCCTTAGTTCGCCCTGCAGCTTGCTGCGCCCTACTGCTCAGCAGCAGTCTAGTCTGGAGCCAAGCTGCTGCGGCAGTCGAATGCCGTCATGCACTGAGCATCTATGACGAGACCCCGCGCTATGCGGCTGATTTCTCCCATTTTGATTATGTTAATCCAGAAGCGCCCAAGGGCGGCCGCCTGCGCCAAACACCGCCCGGTGGCAGCTTTGATAGCCTGAATCCTTTTATTATTCAGGGCACACCCGCAGCGGGCTTGGGCCTGATCTATGACAGTCTGGCCGAATCCAGCGCCGATGAACCCTTCACCGAATATGGCCTGCTGGCCGAGTGTATGCGCGTTGATCCAGAAGGCGGTTGGATCGAGTTTCAACTGCGCCCCGAAGCCCGTTTTCATGATGGTCAGCCAGTCACCAGTGCCGATGTTGCCTTTACCTTCGAAACACTCAAAACTCAGGGACGCCCCTTTTATCGCGCCTATTACGCCGATATCGAACGCATAGAAACCCCTGATCCTCTGCGAGTGCGCTTTTATCTCGGCAACCCAGAAAACCGCGAGCTCCCGCTGATTATTGGACAGGTGCCGATTCTGCCTGCGCACTTCTGGGCCGAGCGCGACTTCACTCGCCCAGGTCTGGAGCGACCACTGGGCAGCGGGCCGTATCGTATTGCAGAAGTCGATGCCGGACGGCGCATCGTCTATCAGCGTGTTGAAAACTACTGGGGAGCCGATCTGCCCATCAACCGTGGCCGTCATAATATTGATCAGATGATCTATGACTACTTTCGTGATAGCACCGTTGCCTTGGAGGCTTTTAAAGCCGGACGTCTGGATGTGCGCCTTGAGCATATCGCCCGCCACTGGGCAACGGGCTACAGCGGTCCTGCGCTGAACTCAGGCGAAATCCTGCTGGAATCCATCCCCCATCAAAACTCCTCTGGCATGCAGGGCTTTTTCTATAACACTCGCCGTCCCGTGCTTGCTGATGCGCGGGTGCGTCAGGCGCTGACGCTGATGTTTGATTTTGAATGGACGAACCAGCAGCTCTTTCATGGCGCTTACACCCGCACCACCAGCTACTTTAGCAACTCAGAGCTGGCCAGTGCTGACCTGCCAAGCGGCTTAGAGCTGGAGATCCTCAATCGCTTTGCAGATCAACTACCGGCAAGCTTGTTCACCACCCCCTATCGCCTGCCTGTCACTGATGGCAGTGGCCAGCTGCGGCGTGAAATGCGCGAGGCGCTGAATCTACTGCGTGAAGCCGGTTGGACACTCGATGGCCGTCGTCTGGTCAATGCACAAGGCCAGCAACTGCGTGTTGAGCTGCTGATGCATGACAGCGCCTTTGAGCGGGTTGTGCTGCCGTGGCGGCAGAATCTGGAGCGTCTGGGCATCCGCTTGGATGTACGCCTTGTCGATACCACTCAGTTTTTGAATCGTGCGCGCCAGTTTGACTATGACATGATCATCTCCACCCTGCCGCAAAGCCTGTCGCCGGGGAATGAGCAGCGTGATTACTTTCATTCTGCCTTTGCCCAGGCAGCAGATGGGCGCAATTTATCCGGTATTCAAGATCCAGTGGTCGATGCGCTGGTTGAACAGCTGATTGCCGCACCTGATCGCACCACACTGGTTGCCACCGCGCGTGCGCTGGATCGCGTTTTGCTGCATGGCCACTATGTGCTTCCCCATTGGCACCTGCCTGAGCACCGTGTCGCCCGCCATCGTCGTGTGCAGATCCCTGAAGTGCGCCCACCCTTTGGTTTGGCGATGGACAGCTGGTGGATTGCTGACGAATGACGCGTTATCTGCTCCAGCGCCTGCTGCTGATTCCACCCACGCTGCTGGGTATTCTGCTGCTGAATTTCATCATTATTCAAGCTGCACCCGGTGGCCCCATCGAACAAATGATGGCGCAGATGCAGGATCTGGGCAGCATGAGCAGCACCCGCTTGGGAGGCGGTGGCGAACTGGCAGAATCGGCCCATCGCGGCAGCCAAGGTATGGAGGCGCGCCTGATCGCGGAGCTTGAAGCCCAGTTCGGTTTTGATCGCCCAGCGCATGAGCGCTTCTTGCTGATGGTGCGCCAGTATCTCACCTTTGATCTTGGCGAAAGCTTTTTTCGTGGCCGCCCAGTCAGTGAGCTGATCCTTGAAAAAATGCCCGTGTCCATCTCGCTCGGGCTCTGGTCAACGCTGTTGATCTATCTGATCTCGATTCCTCTTGGTATCCGCAAAGCCCTGCATCATGGCAGCCGCTTTGATGTGTGGACTTCTTCAGTGGTGGTGATTGGCTATGCCATTCCCGGCTTTTTGTTTGCACTGCTGTTAATCGTGCTCTTTGCCGGAGGCAGCTACTGGAGCTGGTTTCCACTGCGCGGCCTGACTTCTGATGATTTTGATCAACTCAGCCTTGGCGGCAAGCTTCTCGATTACTTCTGGCACCTGACTCTGCCCGTGCTGGCGATGACCATCTCTGGCTTTGCCACGCTGACGCTACTGACCAAAAACTCCTTTTTAGAAGAAATCCACAAGCAGTATGTGCTCACCGCGCGCGCCAAGGGGCTCAGCGCCTCACGCGTGCTGTACGGCCATGTCTTTCGCAATGCGATGCTGATTATTATTGCGGGCATGCCAGCGGCCTTGATCAGCATCTTCTTCACTGGCGCACTGCTGATTGAAGTGATCTTCTCGCTGGATGGCTTGGGTCTGCTTGGCTTTGAGGCGGTGGTGCAGCGTGATTATCCGGTGGTCTTTGGCACCCTTTATCTTTTTACGCTGATTGGCCTGCTGCTCAAGCTGATCAGTGATCTCACCTATATGCTGATTGATCCACGTATTGATTTTGCTTCACGGGAGCAGGGATGAACACCAGTTGGCTCCGTCGACTCCAAGCTGGCTGGCGCGCACCGCTGAATCAACGCCGCTGGCAGATATTCAAAGCCAACCGCCGTGCTTGGTGGTCTTTATGGCTGTTTCTCGGCCTGTTTGGGATCACCCTGATGGCGGAGCTGATCGCCCATGAACGTCCCTTGGTGGTGCGCTACGAAGGCCAACTCTACTGGCCCTTATGGCAGCAGTATGATGAAACCACCTTTGGCGGCGATCTGCCCTTTCCAGCGGATTATCGTGATCCCTTCTTACAACAAAATATTGCCGCTGGTGACGGCTGGATGCTCTGGCCGCTGATTCCCTTTCATCATGCCACCATCAACTATCAACTCACTCAACCTGCCCCCACACCGCCCAGCCGTGAGAACTGGCTCGGGACAGATGATCAGGGGCGTGATGTGCTGGCGCGTGTGATCTACAGCCTGCGTCTCTCGATCCTGTTTGCCCTGCTGCTGACACTGGGTAGCAGCGTGATCGGTGTGCTGATCGGCGCGATGCAGGGCTACTATGGTGGCCGCCTTGATCTCTGGGGCCAACGACTGATCGAAATCTGGTCTGGCCTGCCCACGCTGTTTGTGCTGATTATTCTCGCCAGCCTGATCACCCCTGGCTTTTGGTGGCTGTTGGGCATCCTGCTACTGTTTAGCTGGCCTGCGCTGGTCGATCTTGTGCGTGCTGAATGCTTAAAAGCCCGTAATTTAGAATATGTACGCGCGGCCCGCGCCTTGGGCCTCTCCAACACCCGTCTGCTGCTGCGCCATGTGCTGCCTAATGCACTGGTTGCCACGCTGACTTTTTTGCCCTTTCTGTTTACTGGCGCGGTGACCACGCTGACCGCACTAGATTTTCTCGGTTTTGGCCTGCCGCCGGGTACCCCCTCTTTAGGCGAACTGGTCGCACAAGGTAAAAACAATCTGCAAGCCCCTTGGCTTGGCATCACCGCCTTTATGACTCTGGCGATCCTGCTCACCCTGCTGGTCTTTATTGGTGAAGGGGTGCGCGATGCCTTTGATCCACGCAAAGCCTTCACCCCCTCGACCGAGAAGACACCGTCATCATGACTTCTGGCCCTTTATTGCAACTGAAAGAGCTGACCATTCGCTTTGGCTCCACCCCTGTCGTGCAACAACTGGATCTGCAGCTCAACGCAGGAGAAACCCTGGCTCTGGTTGGTGAAAGTGGCTCGGGCAAATCCTTGACGGCGCTTGCTTGCCTTGGCCTGCTGCCCGATACAGCCCAAGTCAGCGGCCAGATTCAGCTGGGTGATCAATGCCTCAGTGACTATAGCGAACGCCAGTGGCGCGGCCTGCGCGGACAAAAGATCGCGATGATTTTTCAAGAGCCGATGACCTCGCTCAACCCACTGCATCGTGTTGGCCGCCAAATCAACGAAACCCTGATCCTGCATCAAGGGCTGAGCCAGCGCGAGGCCGCCGAACGCAGCCGTGAACTCCTGCAAGAAGTCCAGCTCGATCCGCAGCTGGCTCAAGCCTGGCCTCATCAGCTCTCTGGCGGCCAACGCCAAAGGGTGATGATCGCGATGGCCTTGGCCAACAACCCCCAAGTGCTGCTCGCGGATGAACCCACCACCGCACTGGATGTGACGGTACAGCAAAAAATTCTTGATCTGCTGCGCCGCCTGCAAGCCCGCTATGGTATGGCGATGCTGCTGATCTCCCATGATCTGCATCTGGTGCGGCGCTATAGTGATCAGGTTGCCGTGATGCATCAGGGCCAGCTGGTCGAGACCCAAGCCACGGCGGCTCTTTTTGCTCAACCACAAGCCGATTACACCCGTCATCTGCTCGCCAGCGAACCCAGTGGACAACCGACCCCTCTGACAGCAGAAGCCGAAGAGATCCTCAGCCTTGATCAACTCAGGGTTGAATATGCCCGCCCGCGCACCCGTCTCTGGCAAAAAGCGCCACCGCCCTTTGTTGCTGTTGCGGAGCAAAGCTGGTCCTTGCGTGCAGGGGAGACACTGGGCCTGGTCGGAGAAAGCGGCTCGGGAAAAACCTCGCTGGCCTTGGCGATCCTGAGACTGCTGCCCAGTGCAGGCGGTGAAGTGCAGCTGCTCGGCCAAACGCTGACGGGTCTCACACAACGCGCACTGCTGCCCCACCGTCGCCAGATGCAACTGGTGTTTCAAGATCCCTATGGCAGCCTGAGCCCACGCATGAGCGTGATGGAGATTATCGGCGAGGGACTGGCGCTGCATCAGCCACAACTGCGCCATGACGAGCAAGAAGCCCAGATTATTCAGGTCATGCAGGAAGTCGGGCTGGACCCTGCCACGCGCTTTCGTTATCCGCATGAGTTTTCAGGCGGACAACGCCAGCGTATCGCCCTCGCCCGCGCGCTGATTCTCAAACCACGCCTGTTGATTCTGGATGAACCCACCTCGGCGCTGGATCGCAGCATTCAGGCGCAGATTCTTGATCTCTTACGCCAGCTGCAAGCCAAGTATCAGCTCGCTTATCTGCTGATCAGCCATGATCTGCGAGTAGTGCAAGCACTGAGCCACCGGATACTGGTCATGCGCCACGGCGAACAGATCGAACTCGCCCCCACCCATCAGCTGATCACCCAGCCGCAAGCCGACTACACCCGCCAACTACTACAAGCCGCGGGCTTGTGGGGTAATCGCCAAGAGGTTGGATAAAAAGCACTGAGGACAAGCAGATCAGGCAGGTTCTTGCATCAGCAACCCTTTCACTGCCGCAACGGATTCATTGGTCACCACTTCAAGAACAGCTTTAGGAAAAAGACTTTGATAGGCCGCCCTGTCTGTATGGCGGCCATCAAGCAAAGGATGCAGGCGCTTTTTTAATACTGCAGCCACCGCATTGTGATCGACCTTTTCACCCAGCACATCCAATACTGCCTCTTCTAAGATTGTGATGAAAGCAGTCAATAAAAGATAAGCTAGGGAAGGTGTACTGAAATCATGAGCCAGAGTAGTCAATTCTCAAACTAAATCTAAACGAGAGGACATT
>SKOQ01000188.1 GCA_007119985.1 Marinospirillum sp. | reverse complement strand
GATGTCGCTGGACTGGGAGCTGCCGTGACTGCGGAAGAGCTCGAGTTTGAAAACGATGGAGGAACTATTACTTTAACGGCTGAAATTGGCAATACAGACAAGAACGTCACCCTTTCACGTGATGATGAAGGCGTTTGGAGTTGTTATACTGACGCTGACAAAGATTCATCTATATGGAATTCACTTCCTGAGCGCTGCCAATATGAAGTTCCCAGCTAAATAAAATTTAGCTTTTAAAAACCGCGACTTAGTTCGCGGTTTTTGCTTTTTTAAGCCTAAGCTCCCCCATCGGCAAACGAACGACTGGCTGATGATCCTTGACCCCTGCCTCTTGAGTTTTCTGCACCTTGGCCGATATGCCCTTTAGGGTTCCTTCACCAACGAGGTGTATTATGTCTTCTTTCTCTGTTCCTTCGTCTCCTTCTTCCCCTTCTTCGAGCAAGCCTACAGCGGGCCAAGCGCGTTCTTCTGCGGCTGATTTTGGTCAGGCGCGGGCTGAGCAGGCGCGTGCGCAATCAGCGGCTGCGGCATCGGGCGAGGCCAAAAAGTCCAACCCAGCGGCGGCTGATCAGCAAACGGATTGGGCCAAGATGCAGGCTGAATCGCGTTTAGAGGTCAACCAAGGGTTGGTGCAGGCGATGTTTGGCAAGCCGGATCAGCGCGATGCCAAGGCGATGCAGATCTTCTATCAAGAAGTCGTGACTGAGCTTGAAGCTGTATTGCGTGAGCAGCTGGATGATCCTGAGTTTAGCTTTGAAAAGCTGGCGGCCAAAACTTCAGGCGTGGAGGGTCAGGAAGACTACTGGTCACCTGAGAAGACCGCTGAGCGCATCGTGACTGGCGCAACTGGCTTTTTTAGCACCTTTCAAGAGCACAACCCGCATCTGAGTGAAGAAGAGCAGGTCGATAAGTTTTTGAGCATTATTAGCCCTGCGGTGGATAAAGGCATCGGTCAGGCGATTGAGATTCTCGAAGGTTTTTCTGTGTTTGATGGCAGTATTAAAGAGAATGCGCTTTCAACGCAAGAGCAGGTGCATCAGCAGTTAGCGGCATGGCGTGAGCGGATGTTGCCCGCCAAGGAAGATGAGGCTTCTGCCTCTGAGTAGGAGCAGAGTCGATATCGATTGCACGAGACTTTTGCCACAGTGCTTTGGCCGCAGTGCTTGGGCCACAAGGCTGTGATCGTATGATATCTGTGCCACTTAAGAATCAGGCCCCTCGCGAGGGGCCTTTTTGTTGCTTCTTTTTTGTTTCTTGATTGCCGCAGGTTTTAGCCTTGGCGACGCTGCGCCAGTACGGGGCGCAGTTTTTCGGCCATATCGAGCAGGGCTTTTTCAGTGGTGTCCCAATCAATGCAGGCATCCGTGACCGAAACGCCATACTGGAGTTGGCTCTTGTCTTTAGGAATCGATTGACTGCCCCAGCCAAGGTTGGATTCGACCATCAGGCCCACGATGGATTCATTGCCATCGAGAATCTGGTGGGTCACGTTATCCATCACCAGAGGTTGCAGGCCAGGATCTTTATTCGAGTTGGCATGGCTGCAATCGACCATGATATTGAGCGGTAAGCCTGCCTTGTGTAAATCCTGCTCGCAGAGTTTAACACTCACTGAATCATAGTTGGGCTTGCCATTGCCGCCACGCAGCACCACATGGCCATACTGGTTGCCCTTGGTGCGAATAATGGCCACCTGGCCCTCGGTGTTGATACCAAGGAAATTATGCGGATGCGCCATCGATTTGAGGGCGTTGATGGCGACTTCCATACTGCCATCGGTGCCGTTTTTAAAGCCGACGGGAGAAGACAGGCCGCTCGACATTTCACGATGGGTCTGGGATTCCGTGGTGCGCGCGCCGATAGCGCTCCAAGCAATGCAGTCAGCTAGATACTGAGGCGAGATGGGATCGAGCGCTTCGGTGGCGAGGGGGAGGCCCATTTCTGATAGATCGACCAGCAGCTTACGGCCGATATGCAGACCTTCTTCGATGGCGAAGGAATCATCCATATGGGGATCATTGATCAAGCCCTTCCAGCCAACCGTGGTGCGGGGCTTTTCAAAGTAGACGCGCATCACCAGATAGAGGCTGTCGCTGACTTGTTCAGCCAGCTTCTTCAGGCGTTGGGCATATTCTTTAGCGGCATCGATATCGTGGATCGAGCAGGGGCCCACCACCACAAACAGGCGAGGGTCTTTGCGATCTAGAATATTTTGAATCACCTGGCGGCCATTGCAGACGGTTTCTTCCGCTGCGGGTGTCAGGGGTAACTTGTCTTTCAGACGATCAGGGGTAATCAGGATCTCCTGGGAAGCGACGTTGAGGTCGTCCACTCTTTTGTTTTCAGTCATAGCCAGCCTTTTGCGTTATCTGAGGTGCGATAGTCATCATCATTGTAGGGGAAATGTCGTCCCATTACATCGCACAAAAGGCTAAAAAAATCAAGTTATTGGCAAAAAGTGATCAAAAAGAGTCCAGGGAGCCCATCTAGAGGCAGTTATCCGGTTTGGGCAGCCCAGCCAGCTTGGCCGCCATCTTGGCTGGGCTGCTGCCAAAGAGCTGCATCAGGTGGATGCTGGTGGTTTTTTCGGCTGGCAGATGCTGGCGCAGGTAGCGTGTGAGTGGGCGCATGGCCGGTGCCAGCTCAAAGGTGTGATAAAAATCACGCAGTCGATACAAAATGGCCCAGTGATCATCGCTGAGCTTGATGCCTTCTTGCTCGGCCAGCCATTGTGCTACTTCAGGACTCCAGTCCGTCAGCTGGCACAGATAGCCCTCTGGGTCTAGCTTGGGTCGTTTACCAGCTACAGACACGGTCATACTCCAGTGTGAGGGCGACCCATTGGGCGTGATCGATCAGCGTGCAGGTGGCGTGGGGCGTGATCGCGCGTGCTTGGCAGTCCTTCTTGAGGGCATAGAGCGGCTGGGTGAGCTGGATTGGCTGTTGTAGCAGATTCACGCCTTGTTCGAGTAGCACAATGGCATCTTCGGCTTGCATCAAGGGCAGGGCTTGAGCCAGCTTGTGGGGGTGGTTGATCTGATGAAGACTGGGCATAGGCGATGGCAGACCTGAGTAAAAAGCGAGATAAGTGAAGAATCGCGTTAGTGAAAGGCCGGACTGATAAACACCTGACGACTGCGGCTTAGAAGCTCTTGTGCTTGGGCGGTATCCAGCACCTTGGGGGTGAGTAGCAGTTGATCAGCCTGCAGCTGATAGCGAGCGAGATCTTCTTCAAGGCAGTAGATGGCCTCGATTCCGTATAAAGCCAGCGCGGGCAGCATGGCTTGGACGCCTTTCATCCCGATCAGCTTGGGTGTTTGATGAGGCCGCAGGTGGAGCAGACCTTCACCCTGAAAAAACAAGGCCGTCGCCTGATCAAAGGTGGCGCTGACCAGTGCAATATCCAAGGCTTCTTTGCTTTGTTGGCCACGCAAAGGGGCGTGCTGGATCACAAGGCATAAATCAAAATCAGCGGGCATGGTGGGGTGTCTTAGCCTGTTAAGCGTGAAAATGAACAGCGCGATCAGCTTGATGCCAAGCTTCAATCAGCTGCCCTAGGCCAGTCAGTACAAAGCCACTGGCAAGATTGGCATGTGGGCGACCATGGCGGGCGGCTTCACTGTCATTGATAATACCGCGCTTAAGAGCCGCCGCGATACAGACTTGGAGTTCGATCTGGTGTTGTTGGGCAAAGTCTTGCCAAGCTTGGGTGAGATCCGTTTCATCCTGAGGCGTACAGCGCAGTTGACTGGCCAGTAGCACCGCATCTTGATAAAAGAACACGCAGCACAGCTGATGACCCTCGGCCACCAGCTGGTGTGCAAAATCCAGTGCCGTGTGAGCCGCCAGACTGGTGTCTGGCGATCCACTGAGGCTTAAAGCAAAACGAGCCATAGCGCAGGGGCTTAGTCGTTGCTCAAGCCCAGCAAGGAGAGCAGGCTGAGGAAGAGGTTATAGATAGAGACAAACAGTGTCACTGTGGCGCGAATATAGTTGGTCTCGCCGCCGTGCACGATCTCGCTGGTCTGCCACAGAATCAGTGCAGAAGAGAAGATCACAAAGCCAGCGCTGATGGCCAGCTGCAGACCTTGCAAGCCAAGGAACAGGTTGGCAAGGACACCGGCGATCAGCACTAGGCCGCCGACCATCAAGAACTTGCCCATAAAGCTAAAGTCTTTTTTGGTGGTCAGTGCAAAGGCAGACAAGCCGAAGAACACCAGCGCGGTCATGCCCAAAGCTGACATCACGACATGGCCCATGCCCGCGCCCAGATAGGCATTCAAAATTGGTCCTAAGGATAGGCCCATAAAACCAGTGAAGCCGAAGGTGGTCAGCAGACCCCAAGGAGAATCGGCCAGCTTGTGTGTCAAGAACATCAGGCCATAGGCGCCGATGAAAAAGACGAAAATATTCAAGCGCAAGCCAGTCGCCATAGAGAAGAAGGCGGCCAGCGCACTAAACGCCAGAGTCATACCCAGCAGCATGTAGGTATTGCGCAGGACCTTATGCGCCTGAGCACTCAGTGCTTGTGACTGAGCGGTTGAAGAGGTGAGATGGTCATGCATGGTCTTACTCCTGATGATCAATCCAAGGGTGGCCAGATCAGCGCCCAAAGTGCGCGACTGCATCCAAGGTGAAGCAATTTACCGTAATTTTCTAGCTGAGGCAAAACTCTTGTCGCAGAGTCAAAAGCTGAGCCACGATTTTTAGAACCTGTATCAGCGCGAGAGTTTCCTAGGGATAGTCTGATCAATGTCATCAGCGCAGACCAAACGCAATAAGCACAATAAGCGCAATAGTGAGTCAGAGGCGTCCTAGCCAGCGGCATCCAGGCGCGTAGAGTCTTCCAACCACAGGAGTTGCTCAAGGGCTTGTTCGCGTTTCTCGCCGCAAAGGGTGGCATCAAATTGAAAATCAAGGCAGACCGCAGGCCGCTCTGGTTGACCAAAGAGTTCGCACAGGTTGCGGGTATCGAGATGGGCGCAGCGCACACCCGCTGGCTTGCCTTGCGGCATCTTCGGGAGGGGGCTGGAGATCGAGGGCGCGATACAGCAGGCTCCGCATCCAGCGCGACAGCTGAGAGAAGTCGGTGTTTCGGCGGGTTGGGGTGTGTTTTTCTGTGGGGTAATCATGCTAGAATATTGCTTAACCTAGTTAAATACTCGGGTAATTCCTTAAGCGGCACGGCCAAGCCTTTTCTCGGCTTTGAGTCGGTGCCAGCTGTTCTCAACGGCGCTTCTACTTTACAGGTTTTCTCAATTCATGAAAGCACCCGAACTTCTTTCTCCTGCCGGTACCTTCCGTAATATGCAGTATGCCTTCGCCTATGGTGCGGATGCGGTTTATGCCGGTCAGCCGCGCTATAGCCTGCGTGTGCGCAATAACGATTTTAAACTCGATAAGCTCGGCGAGGGTATTCAGTACGCACATGATCGCGGCAAGCTGTTTTTTGTGGCGAGCAATATCGCGCCACACAATGCGAAGGTCAAGACTTACCTGCAAGATATGGCGCCAGTGATTGAGATGCAGCCAGATGCGCTGATCATGTCTGATCCGGGGTTGATCATGATGGTGCGCGAGAAGTGGCCAGATCAGGTCATCCATCTTTCAGTGCAGGCCAACGTGGTCAACTTTGCGGCGGTCAAGTTCTGGGCCAAGATGGGGGTCAAACGCATCATTCTATCGCGTGAGCTGTCGCTTGAAGAAATCGAAGAAATTCGTCAAGAATGCCCAGAAACCGAGCTGGAAACCTTTGTTCACGGCGCTTTGTGTATTGCCTATTCAGGCCGCTGCCTGCTCTCGGGTTATTTTAATCATCGTGATCCCAACCAAGGTACCTGCACTAATGCCTGTCGTTGGAAGTACAACACGGTGAATACCACCACCAATGATTCGGGCGATCTGATTCCACTGGCTGACGCAGAAAAACAGGGCATCTGGACACCGGATCAAGGCCCTAGTGCCGGAAGCAAAACCGCTGGCGGTAGCGAGGGGCAGCAAGAGCTCTCTGCGCTGATTGAAGAAGCCAACCGTCCCGGTGAGTTTATGCCCATCTATGAAGATGAGCATGGGACCTATATTATGAACTCCAAAGATCTGCGTGCAGTGCAGCACGTCGAGCGTCTTGCTAAAATGGGCGTCGATTCGCTCAAAATTGAAGGTCGCACCAAGAGCCACTATTATGTGGCGCGAACAGCACAGGTTTATCGTCGTGCGATTGATGATGCCGTAGCGGGGCGTCCCTTTAACATGGATTTAATGGATGCACTGGAAAATATGGCGCATCGTGGCTATACCGAAGGCTTCTATCGTCGCCATGTGCATGATGAGTATCAGAATTATGAAACCGGCAATTCCGTCGGCCAAAATCAGCAGTTTGTTGCTCAGGTGCTGGGCCAAAGTCGTGAAGGCTGGGTCGATGTAGAGGTAAAGAATAAATTTGAACGTGGTGATACGCTCGAATTGATGACGCCCTCAGGCAATCGTCGCTTCCAGCTTGATGGCTTAGAAAACAGTAAAAACGGTCAAGCACTCGAGACCGCACCAGGGACAGGCTACTTTGTGCGTCTGCCACTGCCTGGTGAGGCGTTGAGTGATGAAGACCTGAAATATGCGCTGATTATGCGTGATTTAGCCTAAACTGGATGCTCTCTCTCTGGCGTCCATCAGTCAACAGGAGTTCCAGTGAGTCGCGTGCATTCAGCCCAAGCCTTCCATCAGCTCTGGTCAGTGAGCAAATATCGTTTCCTAGGGGCCTTGCGCCCCTTTTCCTTGGTGGTGGCCAGTATGAGCAGCAGTCTGGGGTTGGCGCTTGGCTGGTCGGCCGCCAGTTCGCCTTGGCTGCTTGCTGCCCTGACTTTAGCGGCCAGCTTGTTGCTTCAAGCCGGTGTCAATCTGATCAATGATTATGGCGATCGTGAACTGGTGGCCGAGCGCTATGGTCATCTGACACCCGAGCAGCAGCATAAAATCAGTCGCAGTATTGCGCTGAATTTTAACTATGGTTTGGTGGCGATTGTGCTGGGCGTGCTGCTTGGCTTGATCCTGGTCTACCTCTCTGGTCCGCTACTGATCTGGATCGGTGTCATCGGTGTGATTGGCGTCTTCTCCTATGCTCAGCCTCCCTTGGACTTTAAGCGTCGTGGCCTTGGAGCCGTGGCGGTTTTTTTCCTGATGGGTGTGCTGATGGTGCAAGGGGCCTACTATGTGATGGCCGGTACGCTGAGCTGGCAGGTGCTTTGGCTGTCCTTACCGATCAGCACGCTGGTGTCTCTGCTGTTACTGGCCAATGAACTGCGTGATTATCATCTTGATCAGCAAGAAGGGCAGCG
>SKOQ01000081.1 GCA_007119985.1 Marinospirillum sp. | reverse complement strand
CAAAAAACATCTATTCCGACTCTCAACAAAAGATATGAAAAAAAAACCAAGCCCAATAAAAGGGGATAATGATCTGCCAAAGACAATTTATTTTTTCCTGCGAGCAAACTCACCAGAAAGAAGGCCAAAAGAACAAAGTTGAGTGCTAGGGTCAGTGCAGAAGACCAGTACAAGAAGAAAAGCAAGAGGGCCAGAACCCAGAAAGAAAGCTGTTCTCTCTTCTGTGATTTAAGCGCGGCCAGCATGGGTCAACTCCTTCACCCCTAAGTGCAAATCCTTCAAGCACCTTGTATGCCCCAAAGGACATTCACGCTTAAAACAGGGTGAACAATCCAGATTAAGCGAGTGAATCACCTTGTTTTCCGTTAACGGCGGTGTAAAAGCGGCCGAGGAAGAGCCATAGATGGCATGGACGCGTGTTCCAACAGCGGCGGCCACATGCATCAGACCAGAGTCATTCGTCACCGCCTGTTCGGCCAGAGCCAGCAAGTCCACCACATCGGCAAGCTGAGTACGGCCGCAAAGATTAACAATAGAGGGATGCTGGCTTTGAGCAATCACTTCACCTGCTGCACGATCTTTTGGACCACCTAAAATCCACACTTGGTAGCCAGCGGCCACCAGTTCTTCAGCCAATTTTTGAAATGAGCTCAAAGGCCACTGCTTCGCTGGGCCATATTCTGCGCCCGGCATCATGGCAATAGCAGGCAACTGCTGATCGAGGCCAAACTCTTGCTGTAGGCGCTGTTGCTGAGCGGAATCAATCCGCAAAGCTGGGGCAGGCAGTGGCATTGTTGTGATCGCTTCGTTACTGTCGAGCCCGAGGGCCGCAAAGCGCTTCACTGTTTGATCGAGCTGTTTTTTATCCAAGCGCCGCCGATGGTTAAGCAGGATATAGCGTTGCTCTCCATGGAAACCTATGCGACGCGGTATGCCAGCGGCAAAAGGCACCAGAGCCGATTTCCAAGAGCGCGGTAAAACAATCGCTTGCGTGTAGCCTTCTTGCTTGAGCTGTCGACCTAGCTGCCAGCGGCTCTTTAAACCCAGCTGCCCATGTCCAAGCGGCAGAGTAATAGCCTGCGTCACTTCGGGCATCCGAGCTAAAATAGGGTGGGACCAGGCCGGTGCCAGCACATCAATCTGGCTATGAGGATAGCGCTGCTGTAAAAGCTTAAATAAGGTCTGCGCCATCACCATGTCTCCGACCCAGCTGGGCCCCACAACAAGAATCTTCTCCACCTGCACCTCGTTAACGATCAGATCTGTGCTTTTTTAAAAGTGCACATTGTACCTTTTTATCCGCGCCTGCCTAGTTTTTGCCGCCGAGTTCCTAGATCTGCTCTTTTTTTTGCGCCTCAGCGCACAAGAAAAACCAAGAGTAGCCGCTCTCAAGCGGTGTTTTCGGCTAGAATAGGCAGCATTTGCACAAGGAGCCTTTTATGTACGTAATCACTGGTGGCGCTGGCTTTATTGGCAGCAACTTGGTTTATGCGCTGAATCAACGCGGCATCAACGATATTCTTGTTGTTGATGATCTGACGGATGGTCAAAAGTACAAAAATCTAGCTGATCTTCAGATCGCTGATTATCTCGATAAAGATGATTTTATCGCACGAGTTGAACAGCGCCGTCTTGGGCTACCGATCACGGCGATACTGCACCAAGGTGCCTGCTCAGATACGACTGAGTGGGATGGTCAGTTTATGCTACGCAATAACTTTGAGTACTCCAAAAAGCTGCTTCAGTTTTGCCAAGAACAGCGCGTGCCTTTTCTCTATGCCTCTTCAGCCGCGGTTTACGGCGGTAGTGCGAATTTCATTGAGCAGCCAGAGCACGAGAAGCCTTTAAACGTCTACGGCTACTCCAAGCTCCTGTTCGATCAATACGTGCGTCAGTGGACCAAGCAGAAGGGCCTCAGCGCCCAAGTGGCTGGCTTTCGCTACTTTAATGTGTATGGACCGCGTGAACAGCATAAAGGCAAGATGGCGAGCGTCGCCTTTCATCTTGATCAGCAGATTAAAGCTGGCCAGAACCCAAAGCTGTTTGGTGCCTATGATGGCTATGCACCTGGCATGCAAGCCCGCGATTTCATTTATGTTGGCGATGTTGTCGATGTCAACCTGTGGTTCCTTGAGCATCCCGATCAGAGCGGCATTTTTAATCTGGGCACTGGGCGCGCTGAACCCTTTAAGACTATCGCCGAATCCACGATCGAGTTTCACCAACAAGGTGAGATCGAATATATCGATTTCCCCGAGGGGCTAAAAGGCCACTATCAAAGCTATACCTGTGCGGATATTAGTCGCTTACGTGAAGCCGGCTATCGCCAAGAAATGAAAACAGTGCGCCAAGGTGTCGAGGCCTACTTAACCTGGTTGAATCGCCTATGATGCCGATGGATTGGGCAAGGCTCACACAACAGCATATTTTAGTCATCGGCGATGTGATGCTTGATCGCTATTGGTTTGGCCCCACAGAACGCATCTCTCCTGAAGCGCCTGTGCCTGTCGTACGGGTCGCTCGCCAAGAGGATCGGGCAGGCGGTGCTGCCAATGTGGCGATGAACTTGGCTGCGCTGGGCGCACAAGTGACGCTGATTGGTATCGTCGGGGAGGATGCCGAGGCCGAACAGCTCACTCGCCTCTTACAGGCACAGGGTGTCCAGACCCACTTCTATACCACACGCCTGGCCCCCACCATCACCAAAACACGCGTCATGAGCCGTCATCAGCAGCTGATCAGGATGGATGCAGAAGAGCGCCATGATGCCTTTGCTTCGGCCCTGCTTCCCTTGGTCGAACAACAACTGAATCAGATTGATGGTGTGATCTTGTCGGATTATGGCAAGGGCGCTTTAAGCGAGGTGCAATCGCTGATCCAGCTGATTCAACCCCAGCGCAAACTGATGCTGGTTGATCCTAAAGGACGAGATTTTGCACGCTATCATGGGGCGAGTTTACTCACGCCTAATCTGAGTGAGCTGCGCGCTATCGTGGGACCGGTGACGGGCGATCAGCAGATAGAAGAGGCGGCCGAGAAGCTGATCCAGCAGCTGGATTTAGAAGCGCTTTTGGTAACGCGCAGCGAAGAGGGGATGAGCTACATTGGTGCTGATCAGACCTACCTGCATCGCCCAGCCCAAGCGCAGGAGGTTTACGATGTGACCGGCGCGGGCGATACGGTGATTGCCATGCTCGCGCTCGCTTTATGCGCTGGATTATCCAAAGAGATGGCAATCGATCTGGCTAATACGGCCGCTGGAATCGTAGTCTCCAAATCAGGCACCGCCACACTCACCCTCGATGAACTCCGCGCCGCCACCCGCTAAAAACCACGGATTCTCCAGACTGTCTGCGCGTTGGTTATAGCGCAGCGGCTGGCGATCTTCCCAGCGCACGACCTTACCCCCTGCTGCTTCCAGTACTGCCTGGGCTGCGGCGGTATCCCATTCGCTGGTTGGGCCAAGACGCGGATAGAGATCGGCTTCAGCCGCCGCAATTCGGCAGAGTTTGAGCGAGCTACCGAGTGCTTGATACTGCGCCGCTGGGTGCTCTGTTTGCCACTGCTGTAAAGCCTGGCTGGGGTGCGAGCGGCTGGTCAAGACAATCCAATCCGTCTGCTGGGCAGGCAAAGCACGCACCTTGATAGGTTCAGGCTCTTGCCCTTCTCTCTGCTGAAAAGCCTGCGTACGCTGAGCTGATGCAGGCAAATCCAGCACGGGCAGGTCGCTGGCTTCAGCCAACCAACCCCAATAGAGCTGATCCAAAGCGGGGGCATAGACCACACCCAAGACAGCGCGCTGTTGATGCACCAGTGCCAGGTTAACGGTGAACTCACCATTGCGCTGGATAAACTCTTTAGTGCCATCTAAAGGATCAATCAACCAATAGGTGGTCCAGCTTTGACGCTGTTGGTATTCAGCGGCGGGCGTTTCTTCCGATAAGATCGGCAGGTTTGGCGTCAAACGGCGCAAGCCATCAACAAGACAGTGATGCGCGGCCAGATCCGCTGCCGTGAGTGGACTCAAATCGGCCTTGTGCTGTACATCAAAAGGCCGCTGATAGATAGCCATAATCTGTGCGCCAGCATCACGCACGAGATCCAGCAGCTTTTCTATACTTACCGAACTCGATATTGACATTGCAGCTTCTCTGATCAGGGGGGTGAACCCAAAATAAAGCAGGAAGTATAAAGAAATCAGTCTGCACGAACAAACCTTCTTCTCATTCCTTAGTCGTGTTGCATTGCCTCAACAAGGCTTTAGACTGAAATTACCAGCTGGCTCAACAGGATTCAGCGGCAAAGACAATAAAAACAACAGATAAGGAACCTCCGATCAACGCAGCATCACCAAGCGCAATAGTGAATCAGAGGTTTCATAACAATAGCAGGAGCCCCACCATGACCTCAGCCTTGAAAGTGCTTGTTGTCGATGATGAACCCAATATTTTGCTGTCTCTTGAGTTTTTGATGCAGCAAGCTGGTTTTGATGTCGCAACCGCCGAAGATGGTGAAACAGCGCTCAGCCAAATCAGCCAACAGACACCCGATCTGATCCTGCTCGATATCAGTCTGCCTGGCATCAGCGGCTTTGAAGTGTTAGAAAAACTGCGCCGCCAGCCTGCTTATCAACGCCTGCCGATTGTGATGCTCACCGCGCACGGGCGCGAGGTTGAACGCGAGAAGGGCCTTGCGCTCGGTGCCGATGATTATATCACCAAGCCTTTTTCAACCCAGCTGCTGGTGGAGAAGGTCAAACAACTGCTGGGCGATCCGCTGCTCAAGTCTTAATGCCATGCCTAAATATCAACGCCTACTTGGCCTGTGGCTTGCCCTCACTGGTCTGAGCTGCTTTATTGGTTTAGCTCTCGCTCTGTGGCTGGATCCACGCCTCAGCGGTGATGCGCAATTGCGCATTGTTCTCTGGGCGAGCCTCCTCAGCCCTGGCTTGATGTGTCTTGTCGCTGGCTTATGGCTGGAAAAACGCCTCTTTAGTCCACTGAGGCGACTGGGCGTTCTCTTTAATCGCTGGTCTGCCCACCCTGATGCGCCGCATGATTATCCACCTGAAGGCTGGCTCAGCGGGTTGCATGAGGATATGCAACGTATTCGCTTAGGTTGGCAGCAAGACCGCTTGGCATTGAAAACAGCCCATTTTGAAGGGGCCAAACAAGCGGCACGGATTAAATTTGAGCTGGAAGCGGTGATTCAAGTGCTACAAGTCCCGCTGCTACTCTATGACCAGCACCAGCGCCTGCTGCTTTTTAATCCAGCTGCTGAGGCTTTTTTTCAGCAACAGGCTGGATTGGGGCTTGGCCGCCAGCTCAAAGAACTTCTTCCCAGTCCAAGCTTAGAGGATGCACTCCAGCATCTGCCGAAAGATGGGAGCGCGCGCCAGCTGTTGATCCCTCACCAACAGCGCTGGTATCTCTGTGATCTTCGCCGCGTTCTGGCGAGCCGAGGAGAAGTGTTACTGACATTGGAAGATGCGACCGAGCAGCAGGATGATCAGCGTTGGCGTCAACCGCTCGCCAGCTTGCTTCCTGCCTTGCGTGGCCACGCCGCCAATCTTGCTACAGCAGCAGAAGTTTTTATGCACGAGGGCGCCAGCCGTGATTTAAAACCTGAGCTGGTCACGCGCCTACAAGAAGGCATTCACCAAGATAGCCAAGCACTCAGTCAGTGCATTCAGGAACTGGGGCAGGTTTTTGAAAAACTCTACCTTCATCAGGGGCGCTTGCGCGATACCTGGTCGAATGATCTCTGGTCAGCGCTCTGCCCTAGCTTAAAAGAGCAAGGTATTGCGCTCACACCCATTGGTATTCCACTGTGGTTTAAAGCCGATACCCCCAGCTTGCTTGCCCTACTCCATCAGTTGATGCGTTTACTCGATCACTCTGGTCTGAGCCCCGCCGCCGACTATGAAGTCGAAATGCAGCTCGGTAATCAGCGAGTCTACTTAGATCTTTTGTGGCAGGGTGAGGCCGTGAGCCTAGATCAGCTCAATCGCTGGGCGGAGGCCACCCTGCACGATGATCCTTTAGCGCCGCGCCTAGGCGATCTCTTACGTCGCCACTCCAGCGATTGGTGGAGCCTCCCCGATCACCAGCAAGCTGGACGCGCACGCCTGCGCCTGCCTTTGCCCAGCGCCAGCCGAGTTTATCCACCGAATCCTGTCAGCTTGGCCCGTCCTGAGTTTCATGACTTCAGCATTGCAGATCTGCCTGCGCCCCAAGCTGATCTGGCCGCCTGCCCCCTCAATCAACTCAATCTCTTGATTTTTGATACGGAAACCACTGGATTAGATCTGCGAGGAGGGGATCGTGTCATTAGCCTTGGCGCCTGCCGCATTTTAAATGGCCGCCTGCTGGCGCAAGAAAGCTTCGACCAAAAGGTGAACCCTGAGCGTCCCATTCCCGCCAGCAGCACGCTGATTCATGGCCTCACCGATGCCGATGTGGCGCATAGCCCACCGATGGCCGTCGTGCTGCCACGCTTTGTTGACTATATCGGCGATGCTGTTCTAGTCGCCCACAATGCCGCCTTTGATTTGCTGGCTCTCGAAACGGCGGCCAGCAGTCTGAATCTCCAGATCCAGCGTCCGGTCTTAGACACCTTGCTGCTCTCGCGTGCGCTCGATCCAGATCAGGAGCAGCATAGCCTGGATGCCCTGGCCGAACGCTATGGCCTGCGCTTTCCTCCCGGCACACGCCATACTGCATTAGGCGATGCGCGCGTCACCGCCGAGCTTTTCCTCGTCTTTTTACCGCGCTTAGAAGCCCGCGGCATCGTCACACTGGCGCAGGCTCTGGCGCTGCAAAATGCAGCCCAACAGCAGGTGCACTGATGAAACCGCCTGCGCGTTCAGCGCGCTTGATCAGTCTGACGCTCATGGCCGTGCTGTTGTTCACGCCACCGCTGTTACTCTTATTTGATCGCCCCAATGCACTGGGTTTTTCAATCCTTCCTATTTATCTTTTCAGTGTCTGGATACTGCTGCTCATCGCTGCGGCATGGATCATGGAAAGCCCAGCCCACTTCAGCCCACCAAGTGAAAAAAAGCCACTCCATCCCCTATCCACTGAGGAGTCGGATGATGCCTCTTGATTGGATCGCAATGGGCTTGGCCTTTAGCTATCTGGCCTTGCTCTTTTTATTGGCCGCTTGGGGGGATCGACGCGCTGAGCAAAAACGCTCTTTAATTAACTCCTCGGTGGTCTACAGTCTTTCTATTGCTGTTTACTGTACCGCATGGACTTTTTACGGCAGCGTGGGGCGCGCGGTTGAGGCTGGCCCCAGTTTCTTGCTGATCTATCTTGGGCCGACGCTGGCGATGCTGCTCGGCTGGAT
>SKOQ01000174.1 GCA_007119985.1 Marinospirillum sp. | reverse complement strand
GCCAAAGCCCTCTGTCGCTTGGGTCAGGCTGGGCTGGCGGTAGCCGGTGGAAACGCCCCCTTTTAAGGTCCAGCTGGGGTGGAGGCGATAAACGCTGTAGAGGCGCGGGGAGAGGTGGCCGCCAAAAAATTCATCATCGTTATAGCGCAGGCCAGTGGTCAAAGACAGATCATCGGTGACCGCCCATTCGGCTTCGGCAAAAATAGCGGCCAGCCAGCGATCAGCGCTGTGTACCCCGCCCTGAATACCGGCGTTATAAAGGACGTTTTGCCCGTTGGTGAAATCTTCTTCTTTATACTGGCCGCCAAAAGTCAGCGTATGCGCACCCCAGAAGTAGGTGCCCTGCGTATTGGCAATGCGGGTGGTTTCTTCCATGGTCTGTTCCTGAACCCGCTCAGCCACATCCTGCTGTAGATAAGAGCTCAGCAGCAGGTTGCCATAGCGACCATCATGCGTCAGCGTCCAGGTCTGGCGGTCAAAGCGGCCGGTGGAGGTTGCTGCGCTGGTGCTGCGTCCTTCGGTATGCGTTGATTCCTGGGTGGCATAGCGATAACCCAGCGCGATGCGATCCTGCTGGCTGGGTGTCAGTGCCAGTTCAAAGCCGCCATTTTTGCGTCGGGTTTGGGGCTGGCTGGCCCCGGATTTAAAAGAGCCGCTGGTTTGAAAATCGCTTTCATCGATGCCGGTGTAAGCCCCGTTAAGCTGCAATTGCAGTAGGTTGGGCACTAATGCACCTGACAGATAAAACTCGGTATGCGAGGCATCATTGCTGACATCATTCAGCGAGAGGGTGTATTCAGTGCGCAGCGTGCCTTGCCAATCGGCTTGGTCACGACGGGTGATGATGTTGATGACCCCACCCATCGCATCAGAGCCATAGAGCGAAGACATCGGGCCGCGAATCACCTCGATCCGATCGATCATGGCCAGAGGCGGCAGCGCTAGAGACTGCTTGCCGCCATCGGTGCCATTGGTATTGGTTTGGCGTCCAGCGCTGATCGGCCGACCATCGACCAGCACCAGCGTATAGCTGCTGGCCATGCCCCGCAGGCTGATATCTTGATTATTGCCACCGCCAGTAATGAACACGCCTGGAATATGGCGCACGGCATCAATGACATTGATATAAGAGCGTCTTTCAAGCTCCTCGCGGGTGATGACGGAGATACTGGCTGGGGCATCGGTCACATTTTGTTCAAACCCTGCTGCTGTGACGACCAAGGTTTGGACGGCGGTCGATTCAGCGGGGGTGTTTTCCGTGCTGGTGGCTTGAGCGAGGCCGTAGGGAAGACTGCCCAGTAACAAGAGCCCAATCGCGGCACTCAGGGGTTTAACAGAAAAAGAAGTCATGATGATTCCTAATAGGGTGTCTGCAATAAAATATCTGTAAAAAACAATCAAAATGATAACGAATATCATCTTGTGTCATAATGGCGTCATCCAAGGCCATTGCCTAGCTCAAAAGATGGAATGCCTTGTTGCGAATGTGGAACAAGCGCTCTGGGTGAGCGGGTGCTTATTGGGGGACTGCTGAATGAAGAGGTGGGGTAAATGCAAGATCTTGCTGCGTGTCGTGCTTTCGATGCGCTGTGTCGTCACCATAGTTTAACGGCCGCAGCGCTGGCGCTGGGTCAGCCTAAATCGACCTTGAGCCGACGCTTAAGTCAGCTTGAAGAAGAGCTGGGTCAGGCGTTAGTGATTCGTGAAGGGCAGCGCCTACAGCTGACCGAAGCCGGCCGTGTTTTTGCGCTCTACTGTCGCCAGCTCATCGAACTGGCTGAGCAGAGTGTCGAAGCCTTGCAAGAGTTGCAGGAGGAGATGAGTGGTCATCTCTTACTGGGGATGCACTCCAGTTTGCTGCGTGGTTGGATGACTCAGGTGATGGATGAATTTATCTCAGCCTATCCGCTCATGCGCCTAGAGGTGCGCACCCACTTGCAGCCCAATGCAGCCGAAGAGATTGACCTCTGGTTATGGCTGGGTCGTGTGGATCTGCCTGGCTATCGGCGCGAGCTGCTCGGTCGCTGGCCACTCGGGCTCTATGCTGGGCCGGGTTATTTAGCACAACGGGGACAGCCTGAGCAGCCACGTGATCTGCTGCAACATGCCTGGGTTGATCTGCTGGGCTATGCCGAAGAAGGTTTGCTGCTTGAGCATCCAAGTGAGGGCCAGTTCAAGCTGGCACCGATCGATAGCCGTTGGCGTACCGATGCTTATCTGCTGCAGATTGATGCGCTGATGCAGGAGCGCGGCATAGGTTTGCTGCCGATTTGGCAGGCGCAGCGCTTTTTATGTGCGCATCCGCAGGCGCTGATACGCTGTCTGCCAGACTGGTCTGCTCAGGCTGTCGAGCTAAATTGCTATTACCCCAAGGGGCGGCCGACCCGCAAGCTCAAGTCTTTTCTCAAGGTGTTGCGTGCCAGTGATTTTCCCTGGCAGGAGCCAACGAACCCCGCTTAATCCGTTGTTCCATTTTTGCAACAACTTGTTTTGTGTTTCGGCTCTTGATCCTGATGATCAGAATGTTAATCTATCGCGCTTATCAATGTTATTGAGATTCATTCTTTTTTTTGTGCACTGCGAATCTACTCAATTTAGAAGCTTGTCATCTAGTGCGCTGTTGCCTAGAAGGCTGTTATCGAGGTGACTGATGTCTGTTTCCCGCCTGACCTTGCATGTGGTTGAACGTATCCAGCTTTCTTCGGCGCTCCTGCGTTTAGTGTTGAAAGGGGATTTGGCTGATTATCCAGAGCCGCAGGCCGGTGCCCCACTGAAAATCTGGGTGCCCACGCCAGCGGGTGAAGTCGCACGCACCTACACCGTCCGTGAATTTGATCGCGCTGCGCAGCGTATGACGATCGATTTTGTGTTGCACGATCAGCCTGGCCCTGCCTGTGACTGGGCGCGTCAAGCTGGACTCGGTGCCACCCTCACGATCAGTGGTCCCAAGGCCCCGCGTGCCTGGCCTGACAAGATCAGCCACTATTGTTTTGCCGGTGATCTAAGTGCTCTGCCCGCGATAGCGGCCCAAGTGGAGCAGCTGGATCCCCAAGCAGAAGGCTGGGTGGCGCTACAGATTCAGGATCTGGAAGAGCGGGTTTATTTTACCCATCCGGCTGGAGTTCAGGTGCAGTGGCTCTTACCCGATGGTCAGCCGCAGCAGCTTCAGCGTTGGGCCCAGCGTCTTGATCTTAAGCCAGATACCCTGCTGTGGGTTGCTGCAGAGCATGATGAAGTGGTGGGGCTGCGTGATTGGGCGCGTCAAGATCTTGGCTGGCCCCGTAGCCATGTGCATGCGGTGCCTTACTGGCGTCGTGATGTGGACGAAGAGATTTATCACGATCAGCGGCATCAAGTGATGGCGGATGATGAGTAAGCCCAGTTTTTTCTGGGCACTAGGAAACCCCTGATTAACTACTGCGCTTGGTGATGCTGCGTTGAAATTGGTCTCAAAATGCTCATTGACTCCGTGTCAACTCCGCTTTTTCGATCAATTTTGCCTTACCTGACCTGCGCTCATGACGTTAAGCAGAGGCTCCCTAGGTTGATGATTGAATTCAAAGAGGCGAATGAAAAAATGCGTATTCACAAAATTCTGGTTCCATGGCTCGCATTGCTGCTGAGCTGGAGTCAACTGGCATCGGCTGCGCCGGTGGTGATTGAACATCAGCAAGGCCAACTGCGTTTGGATGCCGTCCCCACTCGGGTGGTGACCTTTGATCTGGCCGCGCTGGATATCCTTGACCAGTTGGGTGTGGACGTCATTGGCGTACCCAAAGACTTTATCCCTGAGCCGCTGGCGCACTATCGTGGCGATCAGTATGCCCATGTTGGTTCCTTATTTGAGCCAGATTTTGAGGCCATTGCTGCATTGCGCCCCGATCTGATCATCATCAGTGGTCGTGCAGCGCCGGCTTATCGTCAGTTAAGCCGCTTGGCACCGACCATCGATCTGACTCAAGATCTCAATCATTTTATGCGTGATATGCGTGCTCATACACGCACTCTGGCTCGGATTTTTGATCGTGAAGAAGCCGCAGAAGCCTACTTGGCTGAGTTGGATGCGAATCTGGCCGCCACACGGGCTTTAGGTGAAGAAGCCGGCAGCGCGTTGGTGATTCTAACCAGCGGCGGACGGGTTTCTGCCTATGGCACTGGCTCACGCACCGGCTGGATCTATGATGAACTCGGTTTGCGCCCTGCTGCTGGTCATTTAAAGCAAGGCACGCATGGTGATCCCGTTTCGTTTGAGTTTATTGTGCAAACTGATCCAGATTACTTGTTTGTGCTGGATCGAGATACGGCGATTCAATCTGGTCAAGGCTCAGCCAGAGCACTACTGGATAATGACCTGATTCGTCAGACACGCGCTTGGCGTGAGAATCGCGTCATCTATCTGAATTCGATCGATTGGTACATTCTGGTGTATGGTTTGCAAGCGACGCCGCGTATGATCGAGGAAGTGCGTCAGGGGCTCACCCGCTAAGCCATGAGCCGATCTGCCTTCTTTCTTTTACTGGGCTGCTTGGGTTTATTGCTGCTCGCTCTATTCAGCCTGTTTGTTGGGGTCATGGATTTATCCTGGCGTCAGGATGCACAGCAGGCTTGGCATCTGCTTTTTACCAGTCGTTTACCGCGTACTCTCGCAGTGATGCTGACGGGAATGTCGTTGGCGATTGCCGGTATGGTGATGCAGCTGTTGGCGCGCAACCGTTTTGTGGAGCCCTCCACGACGGGCACGCTGGAATCCGCCTTACTAGGTTTGCTGGTGGTGGCTTTGCTGGCCCCTGAAATGGGCATGATGGCGCGGATGTTGGTGGCCACCGGCTTTGCACTGGTCGGTAGCCTGATTTTTATGCTGCTGTTGCGCCAGTTACCCCTGCGCTCGGTGGTGATGGTGCCACTGGTAGGGATCATGTTCTCCAGTGTGGTGGCTGCCATCACGACCTTTCTTGCCTATCGCTTTAATCTTTTGCAATCCTTGGCCAACTGGTCGAATGGTGATTTCTCTGCCGTGCTGCGTGGGCGCTATGAGCTGCTCTGGCTCACACTGGTGTGCAGTGTGGTGATCTATCTCTATGCGGATCGTTTTACGCTTGCGGGGATGGGTAAGAGTTTTACCGTCAGCTTGGGGATGAATTATCAGGCCGTTTTATTCTTAGGCCTGTTTCTTGTCTCGATGATTGCTGCACTGACTGTCACGACTGCGGGGATGATTCCTTTTTTGGGGCTGGTCGTGCCGAATGTAGTCAGCCTGTTGATGGGGGATCATCTACGTCAAAGCCTGCCGTGGGTCGCGCTCACTGGTGCGGCTTTTATGCTGGCTTGTGATCTGCTGAGTCGGTTGCTGCGCTACCCCTATGAAGTGCCGGTGGGAACAGTGGTCGGCGTGATCGGTAGCCTGTTCTTTATCTATCTGCTGCTGAAGAAAACGAGGCCCAGCCATGCTTAAGCGTCTCACGCCCGGCTGGCGGTTGGCTCTGGTTGGCGGGCTGGTACTGCTGGCGGCCATCTTTTTTATGACCGTCAATATGCGCGCTGGCTGGGCCTTCACCCTGCCTTTTCGTGGTGAAAAACTCTGGGGCCTGCTGCTGGTCGCCTACTGCATTGCAGTGTCGACAGTTGTTTTTCAAACCATGACACAAAACCGCATCCTCAGCCCTGGGATTATGGGTTTTGATTTCCTCTATCTGCTACTGCAATCCCTCTTGCTCTTCTTTTTTGGTCTGCACTTTTTTACTCAGCTCAATGCCGAGATCAAATGGCTAGGAGATGTGCTGGTGATGACCGGCGCTATGTGCGCGCTCTTTTATTGGCTGTTTGTGCGTCAGCGTCGCCACTTGCATGTACTGGTCTTGGTCGGGATTATTCTTGGCACCCTGTTTCGTAGTCTGAATGCGTTGATTGCACGAATGATGGACCCAGTGGAATACGATATTTTACAGGATGTGATGTTTGCCAGCTTTAATCAGATCGAGACCAGCCTGCTCGGCGTGGCAAGCTTGCTGGCACTTTTGGTCAGTCTTATCGGTTGGCGCTGGATACGTGATCTGGATGTGCTGGCACTGGGTCAGGAGCAGGCAGTGAATCTTGGCCTGTCACCCAGGCGCTTGATGCTGGGCTTTTTGATCGGCATCGCGGTTCTGGTTTCGATTTCGACGGCACTGGTCGGCCCAGTGACCTTTTTTGGTCTTCTGGTGGCCAATTTGGCTTATCAGCTGGCTGGCACCCATCGGCATATCTACGTATTGCCCATGGCGGTTGCCTTGGCCGCGCTGGTGCTGATTGGGGGGCAGGCGATCCTTGAGCATGGGCTGCGTTTTGCGACCGGACTCAGCGTGATTATTGAGTTTGTCGGCGGCCTTTTCTTCTTATTCTTGATCCTTAGACAGGGGCGAAAATGATTCAGGTGCAAGGTGTCAGTCAGGCCTACGACCAGATCAAGGTGGTTGATGGCGTTGATTTTACATTACCCGATCAAGGTATGACCGCCATCATTGGTCCGAATGGGGCGGGTAAATCGACTTTATTGAGCATGATGAGTCGTTTGCAGCGTCCACAGGCTGGGCAGATCTTGATTGATCAACTGGATGTGCATCAAACACCATCTCGTCAGCTGGCCAAGATTCTGGCGATTCTTAAGCAGGAAAATCATCTGGCGACGCGCCTGAGTGTTGAAGATCTGGTGAGCTTTGGGCGCTACCCTTATAGCCGTGGCCGCTTAACGCCAGAAGACAAGCAGAAGGTCGAGGAGGCACTGGGTTTTTTGGCACTGACGGATCTGCGCCATCGCTATCTGGATGAGCTTTCCGGCGGGCAGCGGCAGCGGGCGTATATTGCGATGGTCTTATGTCAGGATACACGCTATATCCTGCTCGATGAGCCGTTGAACAATCTAGATATGCACCATGCGGTGAGTATGATGCAGCTGTTGCGTCGTGCGGCCGATCAGATGCACAAGCAGGTCATCCTGGTGCTGCATGATATAAACTTTGCAGCTGCCTATGCGGATTGGATTCTGGCGATGAAAGATGGCCAGCTGCGTTATCAAGGCCCACCACAAGAGGTGATTTCAGCCGAGATCATGCGTGATCTTTATCAGCTAGAGATGGAGATTCAGCTGGTGAAAGGGCGGCCAGTCGCGCACTACTACCGCTAGTTTGCTGGCTGATCCTATCAACACTGCCCAAAAAAGGCCTCCTAGTGGAGGCCTTTTTTTATGCTATTTCTTTAAACGCTAAGGCTTGCTCTATCCCTGCCTTTTCGGGTTAGCGGCGTCTTTGCTTACGCTGCGTCCGTGCTTCCTTGGTCATCTTGAGCTGGCGCGCCTTGGCCTGTTCGCGCCCTGTTT
>SKOQ01000072.1 GCA_007119985.1 Marinospirillum sp. | reverse complement strand
GCGATCTTCTCTGTCCACTGCCACAATGATCTGGGGCTGGCGGTCGCCAACTCTCTGGCGGCGGTGCAGGCAGGAGCGCGGCAGGTGGAATGCACTATTAATGGTCTTGGAGAACGCGCAGGGAATGCCTCATTAGAGGAAATCGTCATGGCGGTGCGAACCCGCCCAGATGTTTTCTCGGTTACCACCGGTATCGATCCTGTGCATCTGGTGCCTACCTCGCGCTTGGTCTCAACGATTACAGGCTTTGCCGTTCAGCCCAATAAAGCCATCGTCGGCAAGAATGCCTTTGCGCATGAATCGGGCATTCATCAGGACGGCGTGCTCAAACACCGAGAAACCTATGAAATCATGAAGGCCGAGGATGTTGGCTGGCATACCAACGCCATCGTGCTGGGCAAGCATTCGGGTCGCAATGCCTTCCGTTCTCGCCTGCAGGATTTGGGCATCACCTTCGCCACCGAGCAAGAGCTCAACCACGCCTTCTTGTTGTTTAAGCAACTGGCCGATAAAAAACACGATATCTACGACGAGGATCTGCACGCTCTCGTCAGTGAGAGTCGCACTCATGAAGCCAGCGAGACTATTCAGCTCGTCGCACTGGAAGTCCAATCTAAGACAGGAGAAGTTCCCGTCGCAGAGGTCGTATTGATGGTAGAAGGGCAAGAAATCCGCGCACAAGCCAGTGGTTCGGGTCCAGTGGATGCGGTGTTCAAAGCGATCGAAAGCCAGGTCAATAGTGGTGCCAGCCTTGAACTCTATTCAGTGAATGCGATTACCTCAGGCACGGACTCCCAAGGTGAAGTCACGGTGCGTTTAGCCCATGCAGGACGTTTAGTGAACGGCTTAGGCGCAGATACGGATATCGTTATTGCCTCAGCGAAGGCCTATGTTCATGCATTGAATGGCTTGAAATCTAAGCTAGAGCGCACCCACCCACAGGGGAGCGGCATTTGAACCTCAGCACCACTCAGCAACGCGCGGTCTACTTGCAACGACTCGGCATTCCACTGTGGGTGCCGCGTTACCAACTGCCAGGCGCCGCACCCAGCACATCTTGTGACTGGGTTTTGCCGCAGCCGCAACCTAGCCGTAAAGAACGCCTGCTTGAAGCCACCACCGCACTGGAGCGCTCTACGCCACCGAAGTCGGCACCGGCCCTCGAACAACAGCCAGCGGCTCAGGCACCCCATCCAATCGAAGAGATGGCGCCCCCCTCTGCGACGCCAACACCACCAACCGAGCCGGCCGCGGTGGCCACCGCCCTGCCCTTGCAAGCCGATGTCTGGCTGCTCGCCAATGGCTGGCAACTGGTTCTGGAGCTGGATGCCCCTTTAAATCAAGGCGATATCCAGCTGACCCAGAATCTGGTGCGAGCACTGGCTCCGCAAGGTGTTGGGCTGGTCTCACAAAAACTCTTCAGCTGGCCGCGTGCTCAGCTGGCTGCTGGCAGTGAGCTGGATCTGATCACCAGCTTGCGTACCTTTTTGACGGGGGCGCAATACCAGCAGCACCCGATTGTTGGATTGCTCGCGCTAGGTCCAAGAGTGACTCAGCTTTTGACTGAGCCTGCGGCTCCATGGCCACCCTTACCGACGCTGTATACCGGCCCATCTCTGATCCAGCTGCGCACCTCAGCTCAACATAAAGCAACCTTTTGGCAGCAGGCTGGCGAACACGGCTTACGCGCCCATTTTGCCTCCTCTGCCCTACTGTGGCCTTAATCAACCGCGCCTGCGCCCTTCTTTGTGTTGGATAAACGACAAATGCTTCCTAACTTACCCGCCCCACAGCGCTTACAAAGCAAACATCTGGCTGATCTGCTCACACTGGCACGAGCCGCTGATCCTGATGCCTGGCCAGATCAACACTGGGAAACCAGCCTTCATCAAGACTGGGTACTGGGGCTTTATCATCCACAAGGCCAGCTTGTGGCCGCTTTAATTCTAGGGCGCACGCCTTATGAAGCCGAGATCTACTATTTACTCAGTCACCCAGCTTACCGCCGCCAAGGCTGGGCACGGCATCTTCTACAAGCCGGATTAGCGCTGGCGTTTGAATCTTGGCAGGTTGAGCAGGTTTTTTTGGAGGTCCGCGCGTCGAATCAAGCCGCACAGCAACTTTATTCATGCACTGGATTTATCAAGAATGGCGTCAGGCGGGGCTACTATCCTGCTCGCACCGAGGGGGAAGGAAAAGAAGATGCTTGGCTTTATCACCTAACGGCAATGGAATACCAAGCCTCCCTTTAAATCTTATATTTCTCACGCTGGCGCTGAAGGCGACACTCTTATGATGACGCCTTCAGCAGGCTAGGATCACCAGCTGTTTGATGCGCTTTCTTCTGGCGCTGTTTCAGCGTCATCCTTTGCTTCATCCACACTGCTTTCTAATTCACTGAACTTGCCCAGCAGCAGACCTAGCTTTTCTTCCCAGGCCTGTTTTTCAGCTTTTAGCTGGGCATTTTCATCTTTTAGCTCGTCCATTTCTAGGCGCAGCATATCCAAATTATCCAAGGTGGTTTGTACCTTGGCTTCTAACTGACTTAATAGATCTAGGCTCATGCGCTTGGCTCCTTACAGATCGGCAAACCGAATCAACAACGCCTGCCCAGCGGGACAGACGAATTTTGCTCTATTGTGCACGTTTTATAGGGCTTGTATAGCCCAAGGTGTTGACAAAACGTCTTTTCAACACGTCTCAGGTGCAAAAAGATTCATTCAGTGGACTCTGACATATCACTGAAGGGATTGTTCAGATCCAAGCTGATGGGCTGAGCATAGCCTGGTACCTTCAATGCCTGATCCTGCCAAATCAGCTCTTCGCCTTCGAGCACCTGCTCGCCAAACTGATAAGTCAGATTAAACTGACCTGCCAAGGCGCGCTCATCATAGGCTTGACTCGCGGCCACGCGCTCCGCCAGCTGATCTTGATAGCGCAGCATCGCTTGGCGACCATAGCGCTGTGTCAGCATCTTCTCGGTAACATGAGGCGCCAAAACCAGCGCGCTGGCGTTATTGCCACCAAAGCCTTTAGCATTCAGTAGGGCCATATCCATCGTCTGCTGGCCCAGCTGTTGATGCTCAAGGCTCAGCGCCAAATGCGATGCCTCGATATCCTCTGCAAAGGCCGTTGCCGTGGTAATACCAGGGAGCCACCCTGTGGCCCAAGTGCCCAGCGCACTCATCAACTGATCACCACCGGCTGTGCCTTGTGAGTGGCCGACATAGGCTTTGATCGCAGCGACAGGCCAAGCGGGAATCCCCATGGCTTTAGCCACCTGATTGAGCACATGAGATTCAGTGACGCGGTTTTTTGGCGTGCTGGTGCCATGTGCATGCACAAAACTGCGCTGCTGCAAGGCACGATCACCCAAGATGCTCCGTCCCAAGGCGGCGGCTTTAGCTAAGGTAATGTAATTGCCTATGCCTGGCGCGGAAATAGAGCGCTTGAAACCATCAGCATTGGCAAAGACCTCGGGGACAGCACCGAGCAGCTGACAGCCTTGCTCGATCGCCAAGCGATCATCGACCAGCAATACAAATTGTGCCGATTCAGCAATGGTAAAGCCGCAGTTATGCGCAAAGGGGCGGCAGGCACGGCGATAATCCTGATCACTCAGGCTCTCTAAACCATCCAACGCGCGCAAACTGGCATCATCAGCTAAGGCCCCCATCGCACGGAAGCCTTCAATAATCTCAGGTGTCACTGGCGCATCCGCCGTGCCAACGAGCGCAATACGCAAGCGCCCAGAACGAATCGCATTGGTCGCAGCCTGAAGGTTATAAAGGAAAGTCGCGCAGGCCCCTAGCAAACCACTGGATTGACCGACATTGCCCAGTACATAGGCATTGATAAAATCAGCGGTCATCTGTGCATAACCCAGCGGCATCTGCTTTGATGTCGTGCGCTTGCCTGTCACTGGGCTCTGCAACAAGCCACCCCAGCCTTCTTGATCCAACTGACCTATCGAATTACTGGCAAACACACCGATTTGATCTGGCTTGACCTGCGCGGCCAGATCCTCCCACACCAAACCACTTTGCCCGAGCAGGTCAGAGGCACCAAAGATAGCCATCTGCAAGGCACGTGGGTGATTCGCGCTACGATAAAAAGCCCCAGGATGAAAGCCCGTCGGCAGCAATCCAGCCGCTTGCACCAGCGCTTCTCTAGGTAAAGAAAGGGTCGCTTTCAATGGCTGATTGACCTGCACTTCTACTTCTGTGGCAGACAAGGGCACCACCTGCCAACCTAGGGGCAGACGCTCGGGTAACTGGCGGCGTTTTAAACGGAAGGTTAACGGCTGATCGCCTGGTTTGAGCTCTAAAGCTTGGGTGGCAGGATGGGCCTGTACATCAAACCAATCAGGATGGATGCGGCGAATGAGACTTTGATCAAGCAGCTGCTCTTGATAGCGCGCCATCAGCGCCTGAGTATTCAGCTGGCCTTCTGGTGTACGCCATTGTTGATCGGCAACCTGCTCTGCAACCCCAGAAAGACTGGCGAGTGATAGCAGCGTGCGTTGCTGTTCATCGGGTGATAACTGGTCGAAAATCATACGACGGAAAGCATGATGGCCGGAGGTGCGTCCAGCTGGGCTCACGCCACCCATGCCGACGATGACGGGTAAATGCGACAAAAGACTGTCCTCTGACTGGCTGGTTTTGGCTTATCTTAGCACTGCGTTTAAATCAGCACTATGGCCGAGCGTTTTAAACGCTTTTTCTTCTGCCTGCAAGCTGGTTTTGCTAAACCAACTCTAGGCTATGCGCTCGAGTCACAGCTTGTGTGCGCGATTTCACATCCAGCTTGCGCAAAATAGCTTTCACGTGGGTTTTGACAGTATGAATGGAAATAAAGAGCCGCTCAGCGATATCCTGATTACTCAAGCCCTCAGCCATCAACAAAAGAACTTTTTTCTCGCGGCCGGATAAGGGCTCATAAGCCCGATTGAGATCAGGTTGAGGCAAACCTCCGCGTAGCTGACTGATTTTTTTCAGCAGTTGCTGTGCAAAAAGATGCAGTACAGATCCTTCCACCAGCTGCTCTGTGAGCTCTTGCAATAACTCCGCTAGAGTCGAATCCACGCTGAAAAAAGGCTGCTGACACTGCTCAGGCTGCGCCAAAATCAAGGCCTGTCGCAGTAACGCCAAGGCCCCTTTTTGATCACGCTGATATTTACGGATCAGGGCTTTTTGCACAAAAACCAGGATCATCGCTGCAGGATAATCGGCCAGCTCTGCCTCCAATTGATCGAGTAGGCTGCTGGCTTCTTGCCACTGCTGAGCCGACATCAGTGCGCGCGCTTGAAGCACCTGTTGCCATAACCGCTGACGCGGGATCAGCTCAATACTCACTGGGCCAGCGCGCGTTGCAGAGCGGTTGAGCTGCCCTAACCAGGTCATCGCCTGCTCTTTTTTGCCTTCATCCAGCCACAGATTGGCTTTTAAAGCGGTGATCGCGGGCAGATACACCATCGCAGGCACTTGCCAGGCCTGCATGCGTGCTTCGGCTTCCGATAAAATACGGTAGGCTCGTGTAGGCTGCCCCTCAAGGCGAGACCACAAGGAACGCAACAGCTCGCCACTCACCAGCCACGGGTCCTGCTGCGCAAGGGCGATACTCAATCCCAGATCAAGCGTCTGCTGGCCTGCCTGCAGATCGGCCTGCAACCAATGCACATAGGCCAAAAGCAAGGCACAACGACCTGTAGCCAGCTGAGGCGATGTTGCCAAAGCGAGGCCCTCTTTTAAGAGGTGCGCTGCATTCAGCAGGTGGCCCTTACCCACTTCGATACTAGCCTGCTCCCAAGCCAACCATTGGGCCAAAGCCGGTGCCTGCTGCTGATGCACCTGCTCCCATGAAAGGCGGTTATAAGCCCGCGCGGCCTTATATAAGCCTTCAGCCTGAGCGAGACGCACCAACAGACTCCGCACCAGCACCTGCAACACCAAGGGCAAGCCATCGAGTTGATCGTAAACGGCCAACAAGGCACATTGAGCGGCTTTAGTCTCACCCTGATCCGCTTGCCGCCAAGCGCTGAGAAGCTGGTGTTCCAGTGTATAAGGGTCATCCTGCGGCTTGAAATCGATCTCGGCATAGAGCGCCAAATAGCCTTCTAAACGCTGATGCTGACCCAATAAGGCCGCCACCCACGCATAAATCAGCAACAAGCGAGGTGAGCCTTGTAACATGGGTTCGGTTAAAGCCGCGCGCCAACGCAACAAAGGCGCACAGTCCAACTGACTCAAGAGTGACTCAGATAGCTGCTCAACCAGCCGCAGTAAAAGTGATGTTTCCCCCAGTGCAAACGCCACATCTGCAATCATCGGCAAGGGGTAGTGTTCAGCAAGCCAAGGCAGGTGAGTGGCGAGATCCACCTGCGGCTGCGACTGCAACAAAGTTTTGAGCAGAGGGTGCAAGCTATACCCCTGAGGCAATACATCAGAAGGCCTCATCCAGCCTTGATGCTGCCAGAGTTCAAAGTTGGCAGTATCAAGCGCAGGCGGCACAGCTTGATCTAGTAATCGATTGAGCAGCGGTAAGCTCACTGCTGGCAATTGTGCCATGCAGCTCAAGCTCTGCAGCTCTTGGGCTGTCAGCCCCTCTAATAGAGTTTCTCGCAAGAAGACACCTGTGCGTTCCAAGGCGTGCATCTGCCCATCGCTCACCTGCGCCATTAAGCGCACCGCAGCAGCCAAGCCCCAGGTTTGTTGCTCAATCAACTCAGCTTCTTGATGGAGCATCGGCTTGTTCAGCTGCTGAAAAAGCTCTTGGATTTCACCCGCAGTGAACGCCAAATCCTGCGCATTCAACACCAGCACTTGGTCCTGAATATCCCAGTGAGCCAGCTTGAGCTGTAGATCAAGGCGAGAGGTCAGCACGAGATGGCAGTGTGGTGGCAGTTGATCTGCGAGCCAATGCACCAGGTGCCGTGCCTGCTCACGACCCAAGCGCTCTAAACCATCGAGCACCCAGTAGAGGCGAGTTTCAGCCCGCTGATCCAGTAAGGTCATCAAGGGGGCAAGACGCTCTTCTATAGGGCGAGCCTGCAGCTCGGCTTCGCGCCACTCTTCTGCTAGGGCCCTCAGCTCACGATCACTCACGCCAACCTGCTTTTCAAGACACACCAGCAACGAGGCAAGAAGGCGCCGCCAATCCCGATCCTGCTGATCTAAGTTCAGCCAGCACCAAGGCATCGCTTGACGCTCCAGCCATTGCAAAAGAAGTAATGACTTACCACTACCTGGCAAGCCCTGGAGTAACAACACACGGCGATCTGCAGCCGCTGTCAACTGACTCAGCAAGCGCTCCCTCACTAAACAAGCCGCTGGTGCAGGAGGGGGGTAAAACTTCATTGGCAACAGAACCACATCTTCTCCTTAAGAGACAGGCATCAAGCCAGCACTGTGCCAAACTCAGCTGCATTTGCAAAGGGTTCTTCTTGAGT
>SKOQ01000057.1 GCA_007119985.1 Marinospirillum sp. | reverse complement strand
TGACCAAGACCAGCAGCAACGGCAGCAGGATCAATGCTGCCAGCCAGCGCCAAGGATGCCAGCGCCGCCGACGTGGCGTCGGCTTTGAGGCAGCAGGTTGATCAGCAGCAGGGCGCGGCTCGGTCATCACATCACTCCTTGTTGTTCCATGGCAGCGGGTTTAGCGCGGTGCTGGGGCACCAGCGTTAATCCACAACACCAAGTCCTCGACCAGTACGGCGCGACGATCAGCACTGACTTGAGGAGCATGAACGCTGAGTGAGCTCGTGCAGCCAGGGATTTGATGGTTCGATGCTAGAGCCGCCAGCAGTGTTGAAAAACTGGTTTCTGTTCCTGTTGGATCGACGAACAGATGATCTTCTGCACAGTTGGCCGTGCGATCTAAGCCCCCCAAATTTGGAAAAGAGGCATAGTCTTTATTAACGAGATCACGGTGAAAGGTGGCTGCTGTGCTGAGATCTGGGCCTGCGGCTTCGCTGCCTGCTGGGCTATGGCAGGTTGCACAGCCGTTTAAAGTGACAGCATGGTGGGCAAAAATCACATCTAAATCAGCTGAGCCAGAAGCCGTTGGTGTTGACCCCTGATCGTCATCATCACTACAACCTGACATCAGTGCTAGAACGCCAAGGCTGGCGCTTAATCCCAAAATTTTTGCAAAGCGAGTGATCCGAAGCATGGTTGGATTCCTTGTTGTTCAACGCGCCACAGTGGGCAGGGCAGTGAGGAGTATCAATGACGCCTAGTATAGCGATCTTGCTCAGAAAAGAAGAGTGGGACTAGGCTGGGAGTGAACAAAAGCAGTCTTTATGCCATATCGGTCAGCCTCAATAGGCTATACAAAAACTAGACAGTCACACTTTTTTCTCGCTGGTCGTATGAACTTTTTTGCGCTAATCTCCATCAAACAACGGATTTTCAACCGATGGAGCTGCGCATGCCTTGTCACACTCGTGTTCAAGAATTCTTTGACTTTTATCAAGAGTTAGACAAGAATTCGACACCGCGTCTCGCTGATTTCTATACCTCTGAGGCCATTTTTGAAGATCCCTTGCATCGTATTGAGGGCGTCAACGCGCTAATTCGTTATTTTGATGGCCTCTATGCTGGGGTGGAATCCATCCAATTTCACTTTGCTTCGCCTGTGATACAAGCGGATCGAGTCTGGGTCGATTGGCGCATGGTGTATCAGCATCGGCGCTTGAAAAAAGGCCAACCGATCGAGGTAGAAGGGGCGAGCCGTTTAGATTGGCAGGGTGATCAGGTCTGCCATCATCGAGATTATTTTGATGCAGGACAAATGCTTTATCAGCATCTGCCTTTGATGGGGTGGGCGATAGGGCAGCTTAAGCAGCGTCTGGCGGTATAAATCTGGATTCACGAGGAGAAAAGCATGGAAAGTGGCCGTTCGATTGCGGTTGTGGGTGCGGGGATTGCGGGGATGACAGCCGCCCATCTGTTATCGCGTCGTCATCGCGTCACCCTGTTTGAGGCCGAAGCACGCCTTGGTGGTCATACAGCCACGCGTGAGGTGGCATTGCATGGACACAACTGGCGTATTGATACCGGATTTATTGTTTTTAATGATTGGACCTACCCCAATTTTATCCGCTTGTTAGATGAGTTGGGCGTGGCTTCTCAAGCGACGGAAATGAGCTTTTCTGTCAGCTGTGAGCGCTCTGGTTTGGAATATAACGGTCACAATTTAAATACGCTGTTTGCGCAACGACGTAACCTGTTGCGGCCGCGTTTTTGGCAGATGCTGCGCGATATTATGCGCTTTAATCGTGAGGCACCGGCTGAGCTGGAGGCGGGCTTGTTGAGTGCCAATGAGACACTGGGGGCTTATCTCAAGCGTAAGGGCTACAGTGCGGGTTTTATGCAGGATTATCTGGTGCCGATGGGCGCGGCGATCTGGTCTTCTGGCCTGCAAGCCATGCAGGATTTTCCGTTGATCTTTTTTGTGCGTTTTTTCAAGAATCACGGCCTGCTGAGCGTCAAAAATCGCCCGCAATGGCGTGTCGTCAAAGGTGGCAGCCAAAGCTATATTCCGGCTTTAACCGCGCCCTTGCAGGATCGTCTGCGTTTGGCTAGCCCAGTCGATTCCATTCGCCGTATTGCGGGGGGTGTTGAGGTGATTTCACATCATGGCATCGAGCGTTTTGATGAAGTCGTGCTGGCGTGTCATAGCGATCAAGCGCTGGCGCTGCTGAAGGATGCCAGTGTCTCAGAAACCCAGTGGTTGCAGGCCATACCTTATCAAGCAAATGAGGTGTTTTTGCATACGGATACCCGTTTGTTGCCGCAAGAGCCGCGGGCCTGGGCGAGCTGGAATTACCGCCGTCGTGATCCGCAGCGTTTACATGCAGGGGCAGATGATCAAGCGCTGGTCAGTCTGACCTACAATATGAACCGTCTTCAGGGATTAGAAGACGATCCGATCCTGCGTGCGCAGGGCACCACCTTCTGTGTGACCTTGAATGATGGTTCGGCGATTGATCCAGAACGCCTGCTTGGACGCTATGTGTTTGATCATCCTGTCTTTACTCGTGCAGGCATCGAGGCACAACAGCAGTTGCGCGAGCAGAACGGCGCACGCCAAACTTGGTTCTGCGGTGCTTGGTGTGGGCAGGGATTCCATGAGGATGGAGTGGTGAGTGCGCTGGAAGTGGTGCGCCGTTTGGGGGTGGAGTGGTGATCTCGGCCCAGCTGCATTCTGGCGTCTATCAGGGCGAGCTGCGTCATCGGCGCTTTACACCCCATGCCCACGCCTTTTCTTATCAAGTCACCTTGTTTTGGCTGAATCTGGATGAGATCGAGCAGCAGCCTTGGGCGCAACCAAACCGTCGTTGGCGTTGGGTGCAGTGGCGGCGTGAGGATTATTTAGGCCCCCACGCCTTGCCGATCAAAGAGGCGGTATTGCAGCAGGTTGAGGCCCACCTCGGCTTTCGGCCTCAAGGCGCGGTGATGCAGCTCACTCATCTGCGCTATGGCGGTCTGTGTTTTAACCCCATCAGTCTCTATTACTGCTATCAACCCGATGGCACTTTAGCGGCGTTGGTCGGGGAGGTGTCGAATATCCCTTGGCAAGAGCGGCAGGTGTATATTGCCGCCTGTGATCCTGAGCAGCACCAGCACCAAGCGACGTTAGCCAAGCGGCAGCATGTCTCGCCTTTTAATCCGATGGAACAGACCTACCGCTGGCGCTTTAACACGCCGCAGCAGCAGCTGACGATGCAGATGGACAATATCGACCCTGATGGCTCGCGGCCTTTTGATGCCACGCTGACCTTGCACTATCAGGGTGATTTAAAAGGCTCAATATACCGTTATCTTCTGCGCCACCCTTGGATGAGCCTCAAAGTCATTGCCGGCATCCATTTTGAAGCTCTGCGCTTGGCACTCAAGAAAAACCCGATTTATCCGCATCCGCGTAAAAAAGCCAAAAGCTAGAGAACCGCTGCTCAAAATGGCAGCCAACAAAAGAATAAGGCCAGCCACTGGCCGCGCATTCGATTTGAGAGATGGAGACCCCACAGATGAAAGTACAAGACCCCTGTTTAATGGCGGATCAACCCACCTCCTGGACGGTGCGTGTCGCTCGTCAGTTAGTGATCAAGAGTCTGAGCCGCTTAAACAACATCCAAATTTGTGTTCACGATCAAGATGGCACTTGGCTATTAGGTGATCCTGGTGCCGAAGTCGAACAGCGTTTTGTTGTGCAGTTAAAAGAGGCGCGTTTGTGGCGTGAACTCCTGCTGGGTGGCAGTTTGGCCGTCGGTGAGGGTTATGTTCAAGGTCACTGGCGCTGTGAAGACCTATTGGGTTTGTTGCGTGCCTTGGCCGCGCAGATGGAAGCCTTGCAGCAGGGATTAGATCATCCGCTCAAGCGCTGGTTGCTGCCAATGCAGCGGCTGGCCCATTGGGTGAATCGCAATACCAAAACCGGATCACGGCGCAATATTCAGGCGCATTATGATTTGGGGAATGATTTTTTTCGTCTGTTTTTGGATCAGCAGCACAAGATGTACTCCAGCGCGATCTACCCTCATCCTGAGGCCGATCTTGAAACCGCCTCGACCTATAAGCTAGAGATGATTGCCCGCAAGCTGGATTTGCAGCCTGAGGATCATCTTCTGGAGATCGGGACAGGGTGGGGTGGTATGGCCATCTATGCCGCGCAGCATTATGGCTGCAAGGTCACGACCACCACCATTTCTCGCGAGCAGTATCTGCATGCGCAGCAGAAGATTGCCGCGGCTGGGCTGGAAGATCGGATTGAGCTGTTGTTTGAAGACTATCGTGATCTGACTGGCCAGTACGATAAGCTGGTGTCGATTGAAATGATCGAAGCCGTGGGCCATGACTTTTTGCCTGTGTATCTCAAAACCCTAGCCGCGCGCTTAAAACCTGAGGGCTTGGCCTTGATTCAGGCAATTACGATACGCGATCAGCGCTATGATCAGGGCGTGAAGCGGATGGACTTCATCAAGAAGTTTATCTTTCCTGGCGGTTTTCTGCCTAGTTTGACGGAGTTGAGCCGCCAATTAACCCGTCATACGCCGTTGAACGTGATTAATTTGGATGAAATCGGTTTGCATTATGCGCAGACACTGGCGGATTGGCGCGAACGCTTTCACGCGCAGCTCGATCAAGTCCGCGCGCTGGGGTATGACGAACACTTTATTCGCATGTGGACCTACTATCTGGTCTATTGCGAAGCCGGTTTTCGTGAGCGCAGCATCGGCACCGCCCAGCTGTTGCTGGCTGGCCCACAAAACCGCGCGGCGGCGTGGAATGGCGGTGCATTAATGCGCTGATGCACTACTGCGCTTGCTGATGCGGCGTTGAGCAGAGGCTCGCTGAAAGCATCGGCTAATGTGAGGATTCAAGGCTCAACGCCGAATGGTAAAACCAGCGCCCAGCTTCTTTGAGAAACAGGGATTCTTCTTGCAAATAGCCTAGGGGGCGAGCCGATTCTGCAGACGAAGCCTGGGCGTAAAAAGCCCGAAACTTCACCTGCCCACGCTCTTTTTTGGTTTTGCTGCTGATGATTCTCAAGCTGTGCCATGCAGGACTATCGCTGAGATCCAGCTCACTCGGGCGAGTCTCTGGATGCCAGGTTGCCAATAGATAAGCGGCCTCACCAAGGTGATAAGCAGTAAAGCGCGAGCGCATCAACAGCTCAGGTGTCGCTGCAATCCGTTCACCGCGAATAAGAGGCGCGCAGCAGGTCTCAAAAGAGCGCGCTTGCCCACAGTAGCACTTCGACATCTTCTCTGCCTCATGATGAAAGAAGGCCAATTCTAGCATGGTGACCTTCCTAGTTAAGGCCTTCTGAAGAGGGAAGATGCTTTATACCGTTTTCTTGTTGGATTTATAAAAAGACTAAAACCCTACTTTATTTATTGATAAGCCAAGCATACTTTTTTTATCTCAATGTTACTGATTTTATCTTGTATGACACTCTCTTCTCACTATAGGGTGGCGCCTTTGTTTCAATTCACTGGCAATCGTGATTTGGCACTGATGAACTTCATATTGATACCCCCTCATTTAGACATGGATAATAAATGAAAAAGCTGCTCCTTCTGATTTTATGCGGCATGTTTGCTCTGGCTGCTGTTGCGAGTATGGTGGCGACTGCGATGATTTCTCATCATGAAATAGATCGTATTATTTTGAAGCGCTCGCAAGCACAGGCAGAGATGCTGGCTCAACAGGCCGTTTATATTCTTGAAAATGCCGCACAGCCAGAAGAAGATTTGCAAAACTGACTCGAAACGCTTGGTGCACGCCCTGATATTAGCTATGCCATTTTGATCAATCGCGATGTTGTGGCTGTAGCGCATAGTGATGCCGAACGTATTGGGCGAACTTATAACGATGACTATACAATCGCGGGTGCACGTGATGGTCAGAGTCAATATTCAAGATGGTTTGCTGATTTACAAGATGTTTGGGCCTACGACATCATGATACCGGTTTCTGTCAATGGCGTACTCTGGGGAGCCTTAGATCTGGGCATTCCCATTACGGAGGTGGATACCGCCGCTCAGGGCATTCTTTTGACTCAGTTGTTGGCCATCAGCTTGATCTTTTTGCTCTGTATTAGCCTGCTTTTTTGGTTACTTGGCCGTTTGTTTTCTCCTCCCAAAAGTCTTGAGTTGGCTTTAAGTAATATCTCTCAAGGTGATAGTGATTTAACCCATCGCTTACCCGTCATAGGCCAGCATGAAATACGCAATATCTCTGTTGCCTTTAATACTTTTGTAGAAAAGCTGGATCAGATTATTAGTCAGGTTGTTCAAACAGGGGTGGCTCTTGCTGGGTCGGCAAGCAGTTTAGAAGGCCAGTCGAAGGTTTCTTTAAAGCGTGGTCAAGAGCAGAGTGGGCAGGCCATCCAGGTTGCAACAGCCATGAATCAAATGATCGCCAGTATTCATGAAATCTCGCGCCATGCTGCTCAGGCAGAGCAGGCGGCGACACGTGCCGATCAGCAGGCGCAGATTGGACAGCAAACGCTGCAAGAGGCCAGTCGGACCATTGATCAGCTCAATGATGAGATGGAGCAGGCAACCCAAACTATTCATGCTTTGGCTGAGCGCACCGACTCGATCGCTTCAGTCCTCGATGTGATCCGTGCTATTTCAGAGCAGACAAATCTTTTAGCCTTGAATGCAGCAATAGAAGCGGCGCGAGCGGGTGAAGCCGGTCGGGGGTTCGCAATCGTTGCCGATGAAGTCCGTGGTTTGGCGACAAAAACAGCCCACTCAACCCATGAAATTCAAGTCACGATCAATCAATTACAGCAAGAAGCCGAGAATGCAGTCCAAGCGATGCAACGCAGTCGTCAGCTGACGCAGCAGGGCACAGGTGCAACAGGTCAAGCCTTATCCGTTTTGCAGGGGATCACCCAGCAGGTCGGCCAGATTGTTGATCTCAATACCCATGTTGCTGCAGCAACAGAAGAGCAGTCATCTGTCGCCAGCGAAATCAATCAGAATATGGAAACCGTTAATCTCTCTGTGCAAGCGGGCTTAGAAGATAGCCACCGCCTTGAAGATTCAAGCCAAGATTTGGCCGAGCTAGCAAGAAAACTTGACTTCCATGTTGGTGCATTTAAAGTCTCCGGTGTCGCCTCCTAAGGACAAGCATTGTCAATCATCGTCACAGTAAAAAGGAACAGAGCCATGCACATCGGCATGATAAGAGGAATTGGATTCGCGGGCGCTTTACTGCTGGCCAGCAACACGGTCCATGCTCAGCAGATTGAACGCCAAGAGTGGATGGATTTTATGCTCACCGTTTTGCCTTCTGCTTTTTGTGATTCGCGCCAATATTTTCGCCAATGCTTTGATATTAGTGCCGATCTTTGTGTTGATACCGCGCGCGTGGCCACGCGTAACTGCTTAAGCCAGTATGAAGGCCGCTTACCTGCATTATTACAGCAGCCGCGTGATGGACAGCGTTGGGGTGAGCAGATAGGTCAGTGTGCTGGACTCAGCTTTGAAACAGCCTTGAATGATCGACTCAAAAACACCGCCTTGTGTCAGGATGCCGATTACTGGGTACGTCAGATGCAGCGTTAATCTGTTTGCACTGCCTCTAGCCCAACCTGAAGACCACATTGCTGCAGCAAGGCTTCCCATAAACGGGCATGTTCACGATGTGCCTGCTGAAAGCGCCGCCAAGGGGTGGCAGGCTCAGCTGGATCAATCCAGTTTTGTCGCCAGGTTTGAATCACCTCGGGGGCATCTGGCTGATCCAGGAGTTGATTCAGTGCGGGCAGCCAGATGTGCGCCTGGCGCTCTAACTGGGCCATCCAAGGCTGGATCTCACTAATAAAAGTCTGTAATAGAACACGCTGGCTGGTTTGGGCGCGTGGTAGGCTGGGCGTAGGTTGCGGACAAAGTGGAGGGCCGGTTAGGCGTGCATCCAGTTGTCTCTGGGCTGCTTTGAGTGTGGCTTCGGCTAGGATCAGGCTTTGAAGTAGCTGCCCAACCGGAGCTTGATCTTGCAAGGGCTGTAAGTAAGCTCCAAGCCGGATCGGCGTGGGTTGCTCTTCGGGTTGGCCTCGCTGCTGATCGAGGTTGAACTGCTGGTTGAAGGTCAGCTGTTGATTCAAGTTCAGGAGTGTCTCCAGTAAAGCTTGGGCCTCCTGCTCTAAAGGCTGAGCGGTGAGCGGCAGAGGACCTCGACTCAGGCGCATCAAGCCGCGCATGGCCTCACTGGCGACCAGAAAATTCCAAAAAATAGCGGGGAGACGTTGATCAACCTGATCGATCAGCGGCCGGAGTTGTTCGGCGAGATCTTCTTGCTCCATCTGGAGAGCTTGCCGATAGCAGGCATGAAGCCGCTGACTGAGTTCAAGCTCATATTCTAAGCGCAGTGCAAGCGGCATCACACGGCCGAGCTGATTATTGCGCTGTGCAATCAATCCGAGCAGATCGGGGCAAGAGCGCAGGGCATAGGTTTCGAAGACACCAAGGCGGATCTCTGTCAGAGCCACTTGGCTGGCTGAAGGCGGCGGCCAAGCGGCGAGCGGGGTGATCTGAAGGTCAGCCACTGGCTGAGAGAGTTCAAGCGCTCGATTGAGGCGCTCAAGATAGCGCTCTAATTTCTCCTGCGCGGAATGCGGCTGGCAACCACTGAGCCACACCAGCAAACCGAGAACGAAGAAAAGGCGCATTTTAGTTCAGCATCTGTTCAATCAAGCCTTGCAGTTGCGGCGCATCAGGGGCAACTCGACTACCAAAAAAGCCCACTAATTCACCCTCTGCGTTAACAAGATACTTGTGGAAGTTCCAGCGTGGCAAGGCCGCGCCTTGGCGCTGTAATTCAGCAAAAACAGGATTCAGTTGCCCCCTAGTGACTGAGCTGGCCGCCATCATCGGGAAGGTGACGCCATAGTTGATAAAGCACACCTCAGCGGTGCGGCTTGCATCACGTGCTTCTTGCATAAAATCATTGGAAGGAAAGCCTAAGACCACCAGTCCACGATCACGATAGGTTTGGTAGAGGTCTTCTAAACCGCCAAACTGGCTAGTAAAGCCACAGTAGCTGGCCGTGTTGACGATCAACAGCGGCTGGCCTGCAAAGGCGCATAGATCTTGCGTTTCAGTCGAGTGCAGCAGGGGTTGGGTGGATTGCAGGATGGGAGGACATTGCAGAGGTTCGGCTTGGCTGGTCAGGCTGAAGCCACTGAGGAATAGGGCAAAAATGAATAGGCGCAGGATCATTGTGATCACCTCAGTTCAGCGGTTTGAATTCAGCTGAGTGTTGACCAAAATTAATATTTAATCAAGTTTTGTATAGCTTTTGTCTGCTCTTTGCCCTTTGCCTCGATTTTCAGACGGGCGTGAGTTCGCTCAGATCACCCCGTTTCACTGGGCTTTTCGTTAAAAAGGGGGCAGGTCCAACCTTGGCTTGCCCCCATATCTACTCAGCAATAATCAATCTCGTGACTCGCTCCTGCTTTCTGGCTTAAAGCCAGAGCCTGCTGAGCCTGTTCTGCAAAAGGTGGGAAAGTCTCTAGCTGACGTCCTAGTTGATGACTGATCTGAACGAGAGAAAAGTACATCGCCTCAGTCACCTTTTGAGGGTAGTGTTCTGAATCTTTAAAATAACATTCCGACCGGCTACTGAGTCTGGCCTCAAAAGCTGCTGTGCCACTCCAATCATAAAACCGAGTGTGGGTTTTGGCCCGATAGGCTTGCCCATCGCTGATCAAGTCATATCCAAGGATGACAGAAATCTCAACATAACCATCAGATTCACCAATCAAAAAATACGCATCGGCTATGGTAATGTTGGGCTCTGCAGAGTCTACTTTCTCTAGAGAAACCAATTTGCAGGCATCCTGAATCTCTTCTGTTAACGGTGGTAAGCTTGTTGTCATCAATGGGGATCCTTTTTAGAGCGGCTTTTCTACTAGGCTTCTTGTCTTGTCATCAATGATGAGACTGAGAAGCAAAGCCAATGAATTTGAAGGCGCAGTATAATCGAAAAGATACGGATTATTGAGCCCAGTAGATCATGATATTAATAAATATGTGATGCAGATCTTTTCTCAAGAAACGACTGCTTGTTTAATGCTTGTTGGATAGATCAGAATACGAAGCTTGAAGTCACTTGAGAGAGATAAAATGAGTTTTCAGAAACTACAGCAAAAGATTGTTGCTGCCGGCAAAAAAGCTTTCCCCGCCATTCGTGCCCAGCATCCTGACGAGCAGTTTTATTTTTTTGGTTTGTATACCTCTGGGAGTTATAGCTATGTGACTCCAACCTGTTCAACCTATCAGGGGTTAAAAGAAGTGGTTGAGGCTTATCAAACAGAAGCTTACTTTGCGGCCATGCCAAAAGATGAGCTAGTCAAGAGCCTCAAATGGTCGCCTTGCGATAGTCCTTTACATACCGAAGGTGAAGATTATTTTGAAGAGTTAGATGCTGAGCTTCTTTTTATTGATGAAGAGCTAGACCGGTTGTATAGCGGGAAGCCTGATGAGAAAGAAGTCGATGCATTTGTCCATCAAATTGAAAACTGTCTGATACAGGCGATGAAAGAGTTGGATGCGGCCGGTGTTTTTGGCACCCCTGAAGAAAGAGCACAGGTGACGCTGGGTATTATGATGGGCGATCAAAGTACTGAAGACAGAATCCGTTTTGTCAAAGCGTTGAACCCGCCTGATTTAGCCGAGCAGTTTGTGCTTGATCAGGCGGAGTTCTAGACTTCTTTTCTCAGCTGGCGGATGGGCATTGATCAACTTAAACCACTGGCCCTCTCTACTCGGCTTTTTAGCGTTGTTTCTAGCGTTTCTTTATCACTATAAACAAGGGTGAAAGTGGCGATGGAGCGGGTAATGCCCGTGTAGAGCAACTCCTTGGTGAGCACGGGATTGTGAAGATCAGGGAGCACTAATGCGGTGTGCGTGAATTCTGAGCCTTGGGATTTGTGGACTGTCATCGCGAAGACGGTTTCTACGCCTTGTAAGCGGCTGGGCAGCACCCAGCGTACACCGCCTTGACCATCTGGGAAGGCGACTCTGAGCACTTTACGGCCTGTTTCATCTTGGGTTGGCCACTCTAGGCAGATGCCAATATCCCCGTTCATCAGCTTCAGACTGTAGTCATTGCGAGTGATTAATACTGGGCGGCCTGCATACCAGAGTGAGCTGCCGTTGGAAAGCAAAGGCTTGAGTTTTTCTACTTCACTCAAAGCGCTTAGGGTGAGTTGATTTAAGGCATCCACGCCCCACGGACCACGACGCACAGCCGTCAGCAGCTGAAATTGGCGGTGGCTTTCAAATATTTTGAGCGCCCAGGCATCGAGTTCTTGGCGCGTTGCTGTTCCGGTGGGGCGCTGTTCAATCAAGGTTTGCAAAAAGCCTTTATAGCCATCGCGGAGCAGCTTTTTTAATTCCGCCAAGGGTTGTCTTTGAGTCGCGTCCTTGTGTTCTCGGCCGCCAACATCCAGTTTAATGAGCTGCAGATTGCCCTCTTTGGGTACCTTTTCTTTCGGCTTTAACTGGTAACGCAAAAAAATGGCCTCCAGCGCTTCTAGGTTCGCCTGCCCTGAGTTCACACTTTCAGCCAGCGCTTTTATGCCTGGGGAGGCATCAAAACGATAGCTATGGTGCAATAGGGTGGTGACCTGCGCCTGGGCGCGGCCTGTTTCACTCAAGAGGGTTGTAGGCAGTGGCTCTCCGGTGGCTTTCAGCAGCCAGTCGGCTGTTGCTTGAGTATAATTGCCTTGGTCTGCTTCTAGGCAGAGATCGCCCAGTACCGAACCCGCTTCCACTGAGGCCAGCTGATCCTTGTCGCCCAGCAGAATCAGGCGGGTTGTGGGTGCCAGAGCATCCAGCAGCTTGGCCAGCATTTCCACATCGACCATCGAGGCTTCATCAACGACCACCAGATCAGCGGCCAGAGGATGGCCGGCATGATGCCGAAAATGACGGGTTCCCGCCTGGCTGCCCAGAAGCCGGTGCAGGGTCGACACCTCAGTGGGGATCTGCTCCTGAATTTTGGCTAGATCAGCGCCGAAATCGAGTCTCTTTAAGCTCGCCGCCAGAGACTCACTCAAGCGCGCTGCAGCCTTGCCGGTGGGTGCCGCTAAACGCAGGCTCAGCGGTGGTTTTCCGGCCTGAAGTTGTAGCCCTTGCAGTAATGCCAAAAGGCGGACGACAGTGGTGGTTTTGCCCGTACCTGGCCCGCCGGTGATGATGGCAAAGCCAGAACGCGCTGCCAGTGCACAAGCTATCTTCTGCCAGTCGGGCGTTTGTTTTTTGTCACCAAATAACTGATCCAGCAGCGAACGCAGTTTTTCAGTCGGCCAGGGGGTGTGAAGCGCTAAGCGCTGTGTGATGCCTTGCTCAATCTGCCGCTCATACATCCAGTAGCGGCGCAGGTAAAGCAAAGGTCGCTCTAGACTCCCTGCGAGAACCAGAGGGCTGGAAGCGGTGTGAGGCTGATGGGTCGCCCGTTCATCGGCCACCGCATCGCTGTCTAGTAACGCTTCAACCCAGCTTGCCAGCGTCCAGCCTTTGAGTTGTTCTTTAAGCTGCTCCCCTATGCTCGCTGTCTGGGATGCGGCCTCCGACTCATCAGCTGGGCTGAGCCGCTTCTCGGGTTTGGCCAGCACTTGCTGCAAATCTAGACAGACATGGCCATGGCCGTTGGCCTCGCTCAGCAGTGCAGTGGCCAGCAGCAAAGCTTCACTGGCTTGGGGTTCCTGCTCGTCAATAAAGCGCGCGAGGGCTAAATCTAGGGGTCTGAGTGCACCTTTTTCTACCCAGTCTTCCAGCCGAGTGACTAAGGCGTTCATAGTGTCGCTCCTTGTTGTTCTTGCTCTTTTTCTTTTGGTGCAAAGAGGGCATCTAATTCTTCGATCAATGATTTGGGTGGCTTGTCACAGAACAGCCCCTGGGTGTGTGGATGTTGGGTGCCGCGCAAAAACACATAAACGGCGCCGCCGATATGCTGATCATAGTCGTAGTTGGGCAGGCGGGCCTTCAACAGCCGGTGCAGTGCGAGCAGGTAGAGCACATATTGGAGATCATAACGATGTGATAGTAGCTGCTTAAGCATGGCCTCCTCGGTGTAATCCTCGGTCTGGCGACCCAGGCGGTTGGATTTCCAATCAATCACGTAATAGCGACCCTCGTGCTCTGCTACCAGGTCGATAAAACCTTTTAAGAGGCCGTTCAGCAGGTTGTTTTTGGCGACGGGGCGCTCCACCTGGTTCAAGGTTTGTGCCCGCACGATCTGATCTAAGCTGGCTGTATTGACCCAGTGGCTTTCAATCATAAACTCCAGCTCCACCGCCAACTGAGCAGGCTTGAGATGGCACAAGGCAAAGCCTTGGCCTTGCCCCAGGCTATCCAGCTTCCAAGGGGTACTGAGGAAGTGGATCAACCATTCCCAGAGGGGGTCAACCAGCTCTTCTTGGATACGCCGCTGGCTACAAAAACGGCTGAAACCTTGGTAGCTGTCCTCATTTTCAGCAACGATAGCTGCAAAGCCTCGGATTTTTGGCCCCTCTGCCGGGGTGTACTCCTGATCGGCAGCCCATTCCATAAGCGTGTGCAGCACTGTGCCCCAAGTCGCCCCAGCAGGAAAACGGTGTAGCACATTTTCTGCGCTCACCGGTCCTTGGCGAGCCTCCCTAGGTTCTGGGTTTTCTGAATTGGGGCCTTCTGAGGCAAGGCGACTCTCTTCTTCTGTCTGCTCATCCTTGGCGGTTTCCGGCTCAGAAGTGACTTCTGCAATCCTGTTTGCTGGAGGCTCTGCATCCGCAGTTTCTGAAGGTGCACCACCGGCCTGACTTTGAAAGTGGATGGCTGAGTAGCTGGCAATCCACCAGTTGCTGAGGTGACTGACTTGAGGTGCTCTGATCTCTTTTAATTTCTTGCTGGTTTCAGGCGCAAAGACCTCATCACTTGCAGCAACTTCCTGAATCGAAAGCTTCGCTGCTTTAACAGCCTCTGCTAGTGGCTGCTCTTGAGAGACGCCGAGCAAGTAACCCATACCACTGTGTTGATGATCCTGGATCTCGCCTAGCCCCACCCATTGGCAGTAACTGGCACGCGTCAGGGCAACATACAGCTTGCGTAGATCTTCCGCTAAACGCTCTGCATCAGCTTGGGCAAGGATTTCGGGGCTGCTTTGTAAATGTTGCTGCAGCTTCCCTTCTTGATCATGCGTTTCCAGCGGAATGTCAGTAGATTTAGTGAGACGGCAGCTGGTTGCAAAGGGAAGAAAAACCAACGGATACTCAAGGCCTTTAGATTTGTGAATCGTGACGACCTGAACCAGCTGGCGGTCACTTTCTAGGCGCACTTGCTGGGCTTCACTGTTTTCATCTGGATTTTGGCTTTGCTCCTGAAGGTGGCGGATCAATGCCTGTTCACCATCTAGTTCAATGGATGCTTTTTGCAGCAACTCGGCAAGGTGAAGAAGGTCTGTGATTTGACGCTCACCACCTGATTCCTTTAATAGCCGCTCAGCTAGGGTGAAATCCTTAATCAGTTTATGGATGAGAGCCATGCTGCCCTGCTTTTTCCAGTCGTAGTGGTAGCCCACAAACTGTTGGACCCGCTCTTCCCAGCTCAGCTCATCCTCATTGAGTTGGTTCAACTCTTGCAGGCTAATATTCAGTTGAGGCAAAGCCAGAGCGGCGCGCAGGCGTGCATCGTTATAGGGCTCTGCAACCGCCTGCAGTAGAGTGAGTAGGGCGCTGGCAGCATCTGATTGGTAAACGCTGTTCCTTTCCGACAGATAAACACTCGGCACGCCTTTTTCGGTCAAGGCCTGGCGGATGGAGTCGGCCTCATCTTTTTTGTTGACCAGCACGGCGATATCAGCCGCTTGCAGTAAGTGACGCTTTTGAGTGTTGTCATCCTGTTCGACCAGCCAAGCTTTTTTGCTTTGGGCAGCGATCAACAACTCGGTGATTTGAGTGGCTGTTATTTCACTGACTTGCTGGGTATAGCCTTCCTTTGAAAGCTTTCCAGCCTCGTTCTTAGTGATGAGCCAAGTGTTCAAAGGGGCTTGCTCTTTGTCATTCACTTCAAGCCAAAGTCTGGATTTTTTACCGGGTTGGACTGCAAAAAAAGGAATCGGGTTGGTTTCCTGCTTTTTGAAGTAAAAGGCACCTTGCGCACGCTGTTCACCCAGAGCAAAAAGATGATTGACCTCATCGATGAGTTGGGGGGCTGAGCGAAAGTTGTAACCCAGCGTATATTGACGCTCTCCTGTCGCTTTTTTAGCCGCCAGATAGGTGAAAATATCTGCGCCTCGGAAGGAATAGATGGCTTGCTTGGGGTCACCAATCATAAAAAAGGCAGTTTCTGGTTTTGGGCTTTTAATCGAGTAGATGGCATCAAAAATACGGTATTGAACTGGGTCCGTATCCTGAAACTCATCGACCAGAGCGACCGGGAATTGCTTGCGAATGGATTCAGCCAGTTGCTCACCACGATCACCTTGCAAGGCCTGATCCAGCCGATGCAAAAGATCCTGATTGCTGATCAAACTTTGCTGCCGTTTGGTTTTCTGGACTTCAGCGCCGATCCAATGAGCGGCATGCCTTAATAAATCAGCAAAAGGAGAAGGCAAGTCAGCGAGCTGCTGGGGTAAGTCTGCCAGCGCCACACAGCCCTCATTACCATAGGGAATGGCATCCGTGTTACTCCAAATACTGGTATCGAGCAAAGCCAGCCGCTGAAAGCTGTTGCTCTTAGCGTAATCAATACCCGGCTGATCCTGGTGACCTTCAGCCCAGCTTTTGAGTTTTGCGACAATATCGGCGATGTGCTTGGCATTCAATGAGGTGGCTTTGTAAGCCTTTATCTTTTTAGCTTCAGCAAAAGCTTCCTCTAGTGCGGGTAAAAAGGTTTTAAGCCATTTTTCTTTTAACGGCTTGAGGACCTTCTGCTTTTCTTGTTCAGCCTGAGCTAAAAAATCACTGGGCTTATCTTGAGGAGACTCCAGTCGTTCTAAATGATCCAGTAGCTTGCTGGTTTTCTTCCGTGTTTGTGTAGGTGAATCAAAGAAGCTCAGCACTTCTTCCAGGTCGTCATCAGAAAGCGGCAGGTAAAAATGACGCCAGTAGTCTTCGGCAGCCTGTTGTAGCAACTCGACTTCGCTTTCAATGATTTCTTGCTGGAAAAGATTGCCGCTGTCGAAAGCATGCTCTTTGAGCATTCGGTAACACCAGCCATGTATGGTAGAAATGGCGGCTTCATCCATCCATTGTGCCGCAATATCCAGCCGATAGGCAGCTGCAGCCAGAGTGCGGCTGGGGTTGGTTTGTCCGGCAGCCTTCCCTTCGTTAATAACGGCTTCTCGCAAATCGAGAAGCAGTGGATCACTGGTTACGGCTTCAGGCTTTTCAGCACGCAACACACTGGCCGTTTCAACCAAGCGCTGACGGATACGATCACGCAACTCCTTAGTGGCCGCTTTGGTAAAGGTCACGACCAGAATACTAGGTGGTAGCAAGGGCTGATCAAAAGAAAACTCACCGCCTTGCTGTAAAACCAACCGAACATAGAGCAGGGCAAGGGTAAAGGTTTTGCCGGTTCCGGCACTGGCTTCGATCAGAGCAGAGCTCTTGAGCGGAAAAGTAAGTGGATTGAGCGACTCAGTTGATGGGCTCATGCGCCAGCCTCCGTTTTAACGGCGTGATAAAGGGCTTTGTAAAGTGCCTGGGTGGTGGAGGCAAAATCGGCTTGGCCACACAGGCAGTCAAAATCCGGGAAAATCTGCTTAAGGCGAGCTGAAGAAGTGCAGTCTGTATCAAAACCCTGGCTTGCCTTGTCAGCAGCTTTTTCCAGGTTGTCGGGTTCTTTCTGTAGGCTGGCCATCCATTCTATTCCGGTGTTCAAGGCAGTGGGTAAAGGTTTTTGCATGCCTTGCCACCAGAAGGTAACCAGTCTGAATAACTGCTCCTGAGCTGCTTGCACGGAAAGCCCCGCCCAGGTGACCTGTCCTTTTGGGGTCAGCAACTGGGTGGTAACCGGCTGTTTAACCAGCACCTGTGCAGCCAGATGATGCAGCCACGGGCGCGTCAAATTGCGCCAGGCGTAGGCCTTGCTGTTTTTCTCAATGGCACTGCTGGCTTGTACGATGATGTGGCTGAACTGACTGGCATCTGCGCTGATCAGCAAATAGGGACTGCTTAATTCCAGCGAGATGGTCTTGCCTTCTACTGAGAAACTCAGCAAATCGGTTATGGGTTTTTCCAGAGGCAGCATCTCGTTGCGTTCTTGTTGCCAGGTTTTAAATAGCTCTAGCAAAGGTTCGGTGAGCCGCTGACTTTGATATCGACCCAAGGCCCCTTCAATCAGAGTGCCTTGGCGTACCAGCTTGTCCAGCGCCTGTTCCACCTGGTGTGGGTAATTTTGAGGCGTGGTTTCTGGGTGAAAGGTCTGTTGAATTAATTGATCCGTTAACCCCCAGGCTTCCAGCCCGCTAAACGCAAAATTTTCTACTTCCTGAAGTTGCTCTGCTTCACGCTCTGGGTAGATTTTCAAGCGATCCTTGTAGAAGGCATCAGCCGGACAGCGCAACAGATCACTAAGCTGGCGTAGGGCTAGGCTAGCTTCAGGATACCAAGCCGGTAGGGGTTTGGCTTCAGTAGCTCCGGTTTCAGTGTTCTGGATAAAAAGCTGCTGCCACTCATAGGCAAAGGTGACCAGCCGCTGATCCTTGTCAGAGGCTGCACTATCTTGATCGGGTTCAACAAAATAACGCGGGCTAAACGGTTGCAAGGGGTGCTCGGTGGTGAGGGCCTCCAGCAATGCTTGGCCTGCTGTGGTTTTGCTCTGGGGGTCGTGACTCTCCAGCTTCCAGCCAGCGGCGATATGATCACGCAGTTGCCCGATCAGCACGGAAGGCGGGCGGGTGGAGTTATCGCGAATATCCCGACCAACCCAGCTAATGACCAGCTTTTCTCGTGCCGAAAGCAGAGCTTCCAGAAACAGGTAGCGGTCGTCTTCGCGGCGGGAGCGATCACCTGGGCGATAGTCCTTGGCCATCAGGTCAAAATCCGCGGGGCGCACGCTACGCGGGTAGTCGCCGTCATTCATACCCAGTAGCCAGACCTGTTGGAAAGGGATGGCGCGCATGGGCATCAGGGTCGCAAAGTTGATCGAGCCACCGAGGAATTTCTGGGTTAGGTTGGGCTGATCCAGGGCGCTGAGCAGTTCTTCGCGGATGACTTCCAGCGGGAGAGCTTCATCTATTAGCTTGCCGTAGCTCCAAGCTTTCTCCAGCTTTTTCAGTTGCGTATCTAGATTGGTGATCGCCCAGGTATCGGCTTTGCTGGTCTCGGTAAAAAAACGCTCGATCAGGCTTCTTAACACCTCGTTCCAGCCCGCGGGCGAGTGGTCTTCTTTCAGCAGGTTGCGGGTGGTTTCTAAGTTTTTTAAGAGTTGCGCCAAGGGCCCTAGCAGTGCGGCTTCCAAGCCAGCCACTTCATCATGGGGTTCTATGCCTTTCCAGGCGGGGCTAGTGCCACTGGCAAAGCCCAGCAGCAAGCGGCGTAGGCCAAACAGCCAGGTGTTCTGTTCTTGCGCGGGCAGCCCAAGATCGGCACGCTGTTCGGCATTCAGGCCCCAGCGAATATTCGCGCCCTGAATCCATTCACGCAGGCGCGGCAGATCGGCTTCGGCAATCCGGTAACGCTGGCGTAGTGCGGGCGTATCGAGCAGATCCAGCAGTTCACTGACAGCAAAGCGTGAGGAGGGCAGTTGCAGCAGTTTTTCCAGGGCAATCAGTAGGGTGTTCTGCCCCCGCTGGCCTTGATCGGCAATATGAAAGGGTAAGAAGCGCAGGTCCCGTTCCTCGCCTTGTCTGGCATAGCGCCCAAACACCGCTTGAATGTGCGGCGCATAGACATTGATATCCGGCACCATTACCAGCACCTCGCGCGGGGGGAGTTTGGGATTGTTTTCAAACTCAATGAGGAGCTGATCGTGCAGGATTTCCACTTCGCGCTGGGGGGAGTGGGCTATCAAAAATGCCAGACTGCGGTCCTTCTCTGGATCGATGTGGGTGGCTTGCTGTTGGCGCTCTGACAAGGGGCGCAGGTCAAAGATGTCGGATTGCAGTTGACTGAGTAGGCTGTCGCTTTCGTCCAGCGGGTCGCGGTAGAGATCAATATTCTGCTGTACAGCCTTTTGCACTTGTTCGCGGTAGCTCTCTGGCTCGTCCTGTTCATCCAGTAGATGCAGGTAATCGCGGCCCTGTTTGCCCCAAGAGGCCAAGAGTGGGTGGCCCTGCAGATGCAGGTCTTCAGGGCTGAGGTTAGCATCGATTTTGCGCTTGCTCATGCGCTGATATTCACGGCGCAGCAGTGCCTTGCCTTCGACCAGGTCGCCCCAGTAGTGCTGGCAAGGGTTGCTGGCAAAGATCAGAATTTGAGTGAAGGGCGACAGGGCCTGAAACAGATCTAGCGTTTGGCGTGGCAAAGAAGAAATCCCAAATACCAGCACGCGGCGTGGCAGGTCTTCGGGGCGGTTGTCGGGTGAAAATTCTTTGCACTTTTCGATCACAGCGCGATGAATGCTAGCTCGGCTGTAGCGAGTCCAATCTTTTTCGTTTGCAGCAAAGCGTTTTTTACCTAGCTGATCAAGACTGGAATCATGTTGAATATCCGCAACCAATAAACGCCAGATCAACGGCTGCCAGCAATCTACTTCTTCTAAAGGCTGTAGTTCACCCTTGGCGGTGATCAACTCATCCGGTTTTTCGCCTTTTGGGTTGTCTTCCCAGGCTTCCAGCCAGTCGGCGCGATATACCTGATACTGGTCGTATAAATCGGCCAGATTGGCCGCCAGTTGGTGTAGGCGACGAGGGTCAGCGTCTTGGCTTAAAAAGCCCTTCAGGGGCTGTAGCCGTTCAGGGTTTTCGCCTAATTTCTGCGCGCGTTTTTCCAGCGCTGGCCAGTCTTTCAGTAATCGGTACAGTCGCCAGGTCAGCGGGGCCTTGTCGTAGGGTGAAATATCCGGTAAATCATCAAACACACAGCGGTAAACTTGCCATAAAAAACGCCCCGGCAGATCCACTTTCAACGCCGCTGCTATGCCACAGCCACCGTCATCTCTGGCCATTGCCATTTTGAGCCACTGGGCGATCCCATTGCTCTGTACCAGAATGCTTTCATCTTCCAGAGGACGCAGCGGGTGGGTTTGAGTCCACTGTACCAACAGATCACGCAGATCTTCCAGGCGATTGCCTTGCAGAATCATCAGGCCAGGTTGAAGAGAATCGAGCTGTGCGGGCATGGGGCGTCCTTGTTCTAGATCAGTGAAAGTCTTCTGCGAGGAAACCTCTGATTAATTATCGCGCTTGCTGATGCTGCGTTGATCAGAGGCTTCCTGAGCTGATGAATAATGCCAGCCTTAGGCAAAGATGAAAACTCAGTTCAGCAATTGAAGCAAAACCGGCCCCTCGTCAGCGCCCACCCATTGGCTATGGGCCTTTAAAGCTTGAAGCGGGCCACCAGATTTTGCAGCTGAGAGGCGAGGGCGGCCAGAGACTCACTAGCATTCAGTGTTTCTTGGGCCCCAACCTGATTTTGCTCCGCAATCTGATTGATCTTATTGATGTTATGGTGAATTTCATCGGCTACAGCGCTTTGCTGTTCAGCAGCTGAGGCAATCTGCTCGTTCATCGTGCTGATATGGCTTATTGCACCAATAATCCCACCGAGTGCTGAAGAGGCGTGTCCTGCGCCCTGCATGACTTGTTCAGCATCCTTTTGGCTGGCTTGCATGGCATCAATCGCCTGATTGGCCCGCGCTTGCAAGTCAGCAATGATACTTTCTATTTCTCCGGTCGATTCTTGTGTTCGACGAGCCAGAGAGCGCACCTCATCAGCCACCACGGCAAAACCTCGTCCAGCCTCACCCGCGCGCGCAGCTTCAATGGCGGCATTCAGTGCAAGCAGGTTGGTTTGTTCTGCGATGGTTTGAATGACCTCCAACACAGTATGAATGCGCTGCACCTGATCACCCAACGCCGAGATTACTGCTCCAGTGGTCTCGATGCTCGTGGCCATGGCATCGATTTTGGATATCGCGCCTTGGATGACCCTTGCACTCTGATGGGCATCCTGATCGGCACTACGTGCTGAATCGGCCGCCTTGCCTGCACTGGCGGCCACTTCTTGAACGGTAGCAACCATTTGATTCATAGCCGTTGCCAGCTGCTCGCTTTCTTGATGCTGTATCGCCATGCCTTGATGGCTTTGCAGATTGGTTGCCGAAAGCTCCTCAGCAGAACCGGCTAAATAGAGGGATGACTGCGCGACCTCGCTAAGTGCATTTTGAAAATCATCAATCAGTTCATCAAAAGCTTGGCCAAGAGCGCCGACCTCATCCTTGCCTTGCACCTGCGTGCGGATGGTTAAATCCTTAGTAAGATGAATCCGGCTCGCCGCTTGATGCAACATGGCGATGCGCTTGGTCAACTGGATGGAGGGCAGGATAAAAATCACGGCCAGCAGCAAACCGATCAGCGCCACGCCCGTCGCAATATAAACAGAGCGTCCTAAGACCTGCTGTTGCACCTCTTGTATCGAGTAGCCAGCGACGAGTGTATAGCCCCAAGGGGCAAAAGAAAGCTGCTGGAGGGTCCAGTCCTCTGTTTCGGCACTCAGAATAGCGGTGATCTGCTGGCTGGTGAGGTGATCAGAGTGCATGCGCAAACGCTGATCGGCATCGAGCAAGGCGACAAAGCCTTGTTCCATAATGCGCGCGCTTTCGAGCATCTCAGCAAGGGGGGCGAGATCAGCCGAATAGCCAACATACCCAATACCAATCACCTCACCTTGCTGATTGCGAATTGGCTCATAACCGGTTAAAAACGGCTGGCCCAGTATATCCACTTGACCATAAAAGGCTTCGCCTTGATTCAGGTGTCGAATGGCCACTCCATTGGGGTCAAGGCGAGTTCCCACCGCACGTTGCCCTTGTGCATTGGTCACATTGGTTGAGATCCGGACAAAATCCTGCTGATCACGCGTAAAAAGAGTGGCCGTACCGCCCATGATTTCAGTCACGCTGTCCACCAGTTCAAAGTGCAATGCCTGAGGCTGCTCTCCAAGCAGCAGATCAGGCGCAACACGAGTACCCAGCTGAATGGGGCGACCCAAACTAGGCGTGCCTAGAGCCAAACTGCGCTGCATTAACAAGCGCATACTGCTGGCCACTTGGTCTTGCATCAGGTTATCGGTCAGTGAGAGCAGGCGGTGGGCCTGATGCAAACGATCTGTCGCCACTTCTTGGGCCAGACGATGAAAGGATTTCCACTGCAATATAGCCAACACGAGCGTAATACTGAGTGTGAGCGCCAGCAGGACTAAGGCAATTCTTTTTTGAAGACTCATGCAGATTTTCCGCGCTAATAAAATAAAAGAGAGAAGGTGAACAGCGAGTGGATAGGCTCACCAAAGCCCATAGCCGCTTTCAAAGCGGGCTTAAACGCTGTTATTTGAGGGGGTATCCATAAAGAGGTGGTGATCCTGAAGCAGAGCTGAACACC
>SKOQ01000044.1 GCA_007119985.1 Marinospirillum sp. | reverse complement strand
TTGTTCGATGACGAAATCGAGCAGATCAGCCTGTTTGATCCTCTCACGGGCAAGGTACTGCGCAAGGTACCGCGCTACACCATCTATCCCAAGTCCCACTATGTGACCCCGCGTGAAACCCTATTGCAAGCGGTTGATGCCATCAAGGATGAGTTGCGTGAGCGTCTGGATTATCTGCGCCGTCATGATCGTCTGGTTGAGGCGCAGCGTCTTGAGCAGCGCACCCAATATGATATCGAGATGATGATTGAGCTGGGCTATTGCACGGGGATAGAAAACTATTCGCGTTATTTATCTGGCCGTGAGCCAGGTTTAGCCCCGCCGACCTTCTTTGATTATCTGCCAGCCCATGCTTTATTAATGATTGATGAATCCCATGTCACTGTGCCGCAAATTGGCGCGATGTATAAGGGGGATCGCTCGCGCAAAGAAACGCTGGTGGACTATGGCTTTCGTCTGCCTTCGGCTTTAGATAACCGCCCGATGAGGTTTGAGGAGTGGGAGGCACTGGCGCCGCAGATGATTTTTGTCTCAGCGACCCCCTCTCATTATGAAGCCCAGTATGCCGGGCAGGTGGTTGAGCAGCTGGTGCGACCCACTGGCCTGCTGGATCCAGAAGTCGAGGTGCGTCCGGCGCAGAATCAGGTTGATGATCTGCTGCAGGAGATCCAGAAGGTCGTGGCGCAGGGTGACCGGGTGCTGGTGACCACGCTGACCAAGCGTATGTCAGAAGATCTGACGACCTATCTGCATGAGCAGGGGGTCAGGGTGCGCTATGTCCACTCAGATATTGATACGGTCGAGCGGGTCGAAATTATTCGTGATCTGCGTTTGGGCGAGTTTGATGTGCTGGTCGGGATCAACCTGCTGCGTGAGGGTCTGGATATGCCCGAAGTCTCGCTGGTGGCGATCCTCGATGCGGATAAAGAAGGCTTCTTGCGCTCCGAGCGGGCGCTGATTCAAACGCTGGGGCGTGCAGCAAGGAATGCGCGTGGACGGGCGATCTTCTATGCCGATCGTGTCACTGGCTCGATGCAAAAAGCCATGGATGAAACAGCGCGGCGCCGTGAAAAACAGATCGCTTACAATGCCGAGCGGGGTATCACACCGCAGACGATTTATAAATCGGTGGCGGATATTCTCGAAGGTGCGCAGGCCCCAGGCAGTAAGAAGGGCGCAGGTCAGTTGAAGAAGGTGGCCGAACCTGCCGCTGATTATGGCGCCTTAACGATGAAAACTCCGGCAGAGTTGGATCGTTTGCTGGAAACCTTGGAGCAGCAGATGCGTCAGGCGGCGAAGGATCTGGAGTTTGAACATGCAGCGGCTTTGCGTGATCAGTTGCAGGCGCTTCAGCAGCAGCGCCTAGCGCTCTAGGAAGCCTCTGATTCACTCTTGCGCTGGGTGATGCTGCGTTGAAATTGGCCTGATCTGCGCTCATGACGTTGATCAGAGGTTCCTTGGGCGAGATTGGGTGGCTTATTGCGCTGGCGGCTTGTGTGCCATCGCAGCTTTTTTGGCCAATGCCTTGTCGATGGCGCTGCTGATTTGTTGCCCACGAAAAGGCTTCAGGACATAGCCATCGGCTCCTGTACGGATGGCTTGTTGAACTTCGCTGCTGGTGCTGCAAGCGGTCACCATAATCACCAGTTGGTTCTCGCATAGGGTTTTAATGCTGGCGAGGGCATCTAAGCCGCTGAGCTCGGGCATGTTGATATCAAGAAACACCAGATCTGGCTGATGCTGCTTGGCAAGTTCGATCGCCCGATAGCCAGTATTGCCTTCGGCGATGACCTGATGGCCGATATCCGTCAAAAACTCTTTGAGCAGCTCGCGCATCATGGGTTCATCATCAACGACCACGAGGCGCAGAGGGCGAGTGCTAGGCATAAAACCTCGTCAATCCAGTTAGAAAACGCAGCGCAAGGCTACTTTTTTACCATATTTAACACTGAGAGGCCAAGTTGTTGCTTGAGGCCGCTCACTTGGGCGCTCAGTGATCCAGTGAGCTGCATTGATCCAGCCAGCATGGCCCACCATCAACCAGGGTTCGCGCTGGCTGCGTAGCCAGCACTCGACCCGCTCAAAAACCTGTGCTAGGTTTTCGCCGCCGCCGGGTGCATAGTGAAAGAAGTCGGCGCACCAGGCATCGATTTCTGCTAGCGCAATGCTCGACCAGGCGCGACCTTCCCACTCCCCAAAATGCATTTCCATCAGCTCTGGCACCACGATAACCTCCCAGCCCTGTTGGGCCAGCCAAGCGCCGACACCTTGGGAGCGTTGCAAGGGGCTGACATACACCTGACGCGCAAGTTGATGCTGTCGCGCATGGCGCTCTAGGCGATCGGCAAGGCGCTTCAATCGCCGTGGATCAACCGGCACATCTGTTTGGCCGATACAGCGGCCCAATACCCCCTCTGGGCGCGGGTGTCGCCAGATCCAGCTAGACATGTGCCCACACCAGAAACCAGCCAGCGTAGCTTGCCAGCTCAGCCAATTGTTGGGTGGCACCCAGTCCATCTCCGGTATAACCACCGAGGCGTCTTTTTAACATCCGGCCCATCCAGAGGCTGCTGAAGAGCATCAACGCGAGCGGCAGGGCTGCACTCCACCAAGGCCAAGCCAGCCAGCTCATGCCAAGCAGCAGCGCCAGCGGTGGAACTAGGGCCGTCGCGGCTTGAGTGCGGCTCAGATGCTGGGCAAGAGGTTTGGCTTTGGCGTGCTCCAGATCTCCGGCATAAGGCAAGCAGGCTATCAGGCTGATACTGAACCAGCGTGACCAGCCATGGCTGAAGATCAAGGCCCAGCAGGCGAGGGTGATCGGCAGACTGGCTAGTAGGCTCACCTTGAGACCTAGCATCAGGATCAGCCCTGCTGTGCCATAGGTGCCAAGGCGCGAATCCTTCATGATGTCGAGTGCCTTTTCGCGGCTGACACTGCCCCCGAGTGCATCGCAGGTATCGGCAAAGCCATCTTCATGAAAGGCACCGGTCAGGATCAGGCCGCAGGCTGTCGAACCCAGCGCCGCGATCACCGGATTAAATAGCCAGCTGAGCAGTGCAAAAGCCAGCGCGAGACCACTGCCGATCAATAATCCCACCAGTGGGAAATAACGCGCACTCTGGTGCAGCCACTGAGGATCAAATTGGGCGAGCTGGGGCAGCGGCAGGCGGGTTAAAAATTGCAGCGCCACCAACACCAGACGCAGCTCCTGCTTCAAGGTGTGCATTCGATCTTGCCTGCTGGGCCACTGACACCCGCTTCAGTAAGGCTGGCCATCTGATTGAGCATCGCCAGTGCTGAGACTAACAGTGGATAGGCCAGTGCGGCTCCGGTGCCTTCACCAAGACGCAGACCGAGATCGAGCAGGGGTTCGGCTCCCAGCGCTTCTAACAGCAGCGCATGGCCAGGCTCAGCGGAGCGATGACTGAAAATCGCCCAGTCTTTGATCCCAGGTTGAAGCTGTTCAGCCACCAGCAGCGCGCTGGACGCGATGACACCATCCATCAGCAGCACGCGGCCTTCACTGGCGGCTTGCAGCAGTGCGCCAGTCATCATCGCGATCTCAAAGCCGCCGAAGGTGGCCAGGACGCCTAGAGGATCGCTGACCTCTGCATGGCGCGTGAGCACCTGCGTTAACACCTGCTGTTTACGAGCGAGGCCTGGATCATCCAGCCCAGTGCCACGACCTATGCACTGTTTGATGGGCAGGCCAAGGAGACGGCTGATGATCAGGCTGGCGGCTGAGGTATTGCCGATGCCCATTTCACCAAGAATCAACAGATTGCCGGGTGTGGCGCTCACCAGCTGTTGACCGGTTTTGATGGCGGTGATGCAGTCGGCTTCCGTCATGGCGGCTTGATGGAGACTTGATCGCGTGCCTTGGCCCAGCTTATGCTGGCGTAGTTGTGGGTGCTCTGGCAGATCGCCGATCACACCAGCATCGACGAGCGTTAAAGCCAGCTGATGCTGACGAGCAAAGACATTAATCGCAGCACCGCCTGAAAGAAAATTCAACAGCATCTGGTGCGTGACGCTTTGAGGAAAGGCCGAGACGCCTTCAGCGGCCAAGCCGTGATCCGCAGCAAACACCATGACTTGTGGATCTTGCAGTTCAGGCTGCTCGCCACCGATTAAGCAGGCTAGACGTAGCGCGAGGGTTTCGAGTCCACCAAGGGCACCGAGGGGCTTGGTTTTTTCATCCAGCTGGGCTTGATAGTGCGCGCGCGCAGCCGGTGAGACCGGCCTAGCAAGTGGCGGTGGTGTATAGGTGGAGGAAGGTATTGAGCAGGACATACAAGTCTCCTGAATCCAGTTCTCAGCTGGGGCTGAGAGGGTAAAACTGCCAGTGACCATCCACTTGATAGGCCTTTAATGGCTGCTGATAGAGGTCTTCAAAGGCACTGAGATTCAGCATTGCCTCCTTGGGCCCCCAGCAGGCACGACCATCGGGATAGAGTAAAAAAAGATGGCTGCAAAAGCGCAGCGCAAGATTCAGATCATGCAGACTCATCACCAGTGCGCGCTGCGTTTGTTGCTGTAAAAGATGCAGAATCTGTACTTGAAAGCGCAGATCAAGATGATTGCATGGCTCATCAATCAGCCAGATGGCGGGGTCCTGAATCATCAAGCAGGCCAGTGCCAAGCGCTGGCGCTCACCGCCAGAAAGCTGGGTGACTAATCGCTGGCGCAAGGGTTGGAGTGCCAGCTGGGTGAGGGCGAGATCCACCGCCTGCTGATCAGCCTGCGTTGTGCGCCCCCATAAACCTTGATGTGCAAAGCGGCTCATGGCGGCCAGCTCAGTCAGTGTGACCGGAAAGGCATCCTGTTGTTGCTGAAAAACCAGCCCGATCTGGCGTGCCCGCGCGCGCGCCTTGTAACGAGTGATCGGCTCGCCGCCAAGATGGATCTGTCCCTGGGCGGGTGATTGGAGTCCGGCCAGTGTCTGCAAGAGGGTGGTTTTTCCTGCACCATTGGGGCCTAGTAAAGCCCAGCATTCACCGGCTTGCAGCGTCCAGCTGATCGGGGCCGCCTGTTGATGTTGAGGCAGTGCAAGACGCAAGTCTTGGGTGGTCAGTGGTGCCACGCTGGGCGGGAGCGCAGGGCTCATGTTTTAGCCTGCCGATGCAGTAGATAGAGAAACACCGGCACACCGATCAGCGCGGTCATCACACCGACAGGCAGTTGCTGCGGGGCAAGCAGGCTACGCGCGGCGGTATCGGCCAGCATGAGCAGGCTCGCACCTGCGAGCGCGCTGGCGGGTAAAAGCCAGCGATGATCACTGCCGATCCATAAGCGCATCAGATGCGGGACAACCAGACCAATAAAGCCCAGGCTGCCGACACTGGCAACGGCGGTCGCTGTGATCAGGGCCGCAGAGATAAACAGCAGGGTTTCCAGTGGTCGGACTGCCACACCCAGCACCTGTGCCTGCTGCTGGCCGCGAGCAAGCAGATTCAGCGCACGGCTGAAGGGGGCCAGGATCAGCAGGCTGCCGCCAAGAAGCAGCAGAAGGGGAGAAGGCTGGCGGGCATAGCTCAGATCCCCCATCAGCCAGTAGAGCATGCCTGGTAGGGCTCTTTCAGGGGTGATCGAGAGCAGCAGGCTCAACCCAGCACCCCAGCCTGAAGCCAGTACGATACCGGTCAGCAATAAGCGTGTTGGCTGCATCGGACCGCTGAGCCAAGCCAGTCCAAAAACCAGCAGGCTAGAAAACAGGGCTCCACCAAAGGCGGCCAGATTGATCCAGAGGAGTGTCCAGCCGGCCAGCATCGCCAGCAGAGCGCAGAAGGCGGCTCCACCAGAGAGACCAAGAATATAAGGATCAGCCAGAGGATTGCGTAACAGTAGCTGCATCAGTACACCGGCCACGGCCAGCAGACCTCCCACGGCTAGCGCGGTCAGCAAACGGGGCAGGCGGAGTTCCAGAACCAACAGCTGTTCTAAGGGCGTGGCTTGGCCGGTCAGCACGGCATGGAGCTGCGCCAGAGAAAGAGGTTGGCTGCCAGTCAGTAAGCCAAACATCAGGCTGGCCAGACAAACGAGCAGCAAGAGCAGCAGCGCGAGCAGGGGATGGGCTTTCATCATGGGTGAAGTCCATAGTGCTGACGGCTGAGCGCCAGCTGATCGCAGATCGCCTCGATGCCATCAAGCAGGCGAGGTGTGGGCCGTTGCACTAAAGAAGGCGGCACAAAATACAGCTGCTGTTGCGCCACCGCCTCAATGGCGGGGAGATCCTGCCAAGCCGTTAACCATTCTGTGGTGGTTTCACTCATGCCGCCACTGAGCATCACCTGAGGGTTGGCGAGCAGCACGGCTTCACGGCTGAGCCGAGGCGTAAGCGGGCCAAGATGGGCAAACACATTCTCGCCGGCGCAGACTTCGAGCGCTTGATGAATAAAGTGCTGCCCGTTGATGGTCATCAGCGGTTGATCCCAGATTTGGTAAAAAACGCGCAGGGGTGTTGCCTGCTGATAGCGTGTACGCAGCTCAGCCAGGCGTGCTTCAAAGGCACTGGCAGCGGCTTCAGCCTGCTGTTGATGTCCAGTGAGTTGGCCGAGCCAGCGCAGTTCGGCGCTAATATCTTCAAGTAATCGTGGCTCAGAGGCTTCCACGCGCAGGCCCAGCCGAGTTAATTGTTGCATCAGTGCTGGTGGTGTGCCGCTGTGCCAAGCCAGGATCAAATCTGGGTTGAGGCTGATCAGAGCTTCGAGATCGATCGCTTGATAATTGCCGATGCGGGGTAGATCACGTGCCGCTGGGGGTTCATCGCTAAATTCGACAGTAGCGACAAGGCGTGCTTCAGCGCCGATCGCATAGATCAATTCAGTCAGGTGTGGGGTGAGGGTGACGATCCGCTGTGCTGGTGCGGCTTGAAGCGGTATGGCGCAAAAGAACGCGCTGATCAGTAACAGGGGCACCCAGAGGTGCCCGCTGTTTGTGCTTGCCCTGCCGATCTTAGAAGCGATATGCAACACGGGCTTCCCAATAACGGCCTTGGGTGTTGTAACCCGAAGCCAGCTGATCATCCTTATCAAGCAGATTATCGACACGGGTACTGAGCTGCCATGCGGGAGTCACGTCCCACTGAGCACGCAGATGCAAGGTGGCATAGCCAGGAAGGCTTGGGCCATCCCAGTCATAGCGGCTGGATTGCGCTTTCAGGCTGCTGCCAAGACTCCAGTTGGAACCCAGATAGTCGATATCGATGCGGCCATGTTGCTTGGCACGTCGCACCAGTTGTGTGCCTGTCTCACGGTTTTCTGGATCTTGCCAAGTCAGCTGGACGCCCAGACGCCAGTCCTCTAAGCGATACTGGCTTGACAGCTCGACACCGCGAATACGGGCTTCACTAATATTGTTAAGACGCCAGTTATCGTTAGGGTCGCCAACAATTAAATCATCAATGGTGTTATGGAAAAAGCTCAGGCGTGAGCGCGCCCCCTGCTGGTTGTCAAAGGCCACCCAGGCTTCATAATTGAGCGATTCTTCTGGATTCAAATC
>SKOQ01000042.1 GCA_007119985.1 Marinospirillum sp. | reverse complement strand
GAAAGGATTGGTTGAGCGGCGCTAGCGGAAGCATCTAGCTAGCCACCATTGTACCTGATACTATTTTTGAGCAAGAAGACTCATAGAGCTTTTCGCTATATTTTTCGTAAAACCACACAAAAAAAGGGCTTAGCCTTTTGAGCTAAACCCTTTATTTTATTGGTCGGAGTGACAGGATTCGAACCTGCGACCCCTTGCACCCCATGCAAGTGCGCTACCAAGCTGCGCCACACTCCGTTCAATTTTGTTTTACTATCTAGAGGCTGGGGAAGTGCCTTAAGACGCTGCGCATTATAGAGACATTCACTAAAAATGCAAAGCCTTTTTTGAAAATTCTTTTTCTATCAGTTTCTTAGCTCGATTTTTTGCAGTCCACCACGACGGATCTGCCCAGGCGTCTGCGCCCAATGGCGGCGAAAAGCATGGGTCAGTGCGCTTTGGCTTGAGAAGCCAACCTGCTCAGCAATCGTCGCAAGATCCATCCGTGTCGCCAGCAAGAGTTCGCGTGCCCTTTCTAAGCGAGCTTCCAGTAAATAACGTGCAGGGGTTTTGCCAGTGGCCTGCTTAAAAAGCTGATGAAAATGCCCTGCACTGACGCAGGCGACCTGCGCGAGTTGACTGACTGTCATAGGTTCTGCGAGGTGCTGCTGGATATACACCTCAAGCTGCACCAGATCAAGGCGCTTTTGTCCACTCGGCAAACGGGGCTGATGATCAAAAAGCCGCTGATATAAGCTGGCGACCAAAACCTGAGCCACTCCCTCAACGGCAGCAGAAGAGGCTGGCCACAGATGAGATTCACGATCAATAAAGCTCAATAGCAGGCGCAGATTGGTATCCGCAGTAAAATAGCGTGGGTGATCAAACAGCTGCTCAATGGACTGATTCACCGGATCAGCGGCCAATGCAGAAGGCTCATCTCTCCAGTCGGCCTCTCTCGACCAGGCAGCAGCAGGGTTGCCTAGACAAGGGAAATCAATGACAGCATGGCGATTATCGCCTTTCCCCTCGTAAAAATGGACCTCACCGGCAGGTACCAGGCAACCATGCATCGCATCCACACGACCGCCATAACCCGCCACCTCAAACTCGGCATGGCCGGAGAGCCCAATCACCAGCTGGTGATAAGGATGATCATGGTGCAAACAGCGTGTCGGCAAGGCACAGCTGCGTATTCTAGCCAGCATAGCTAAGCTCCTTTCAGCGTCATTTTCTGAGTGTGAAACAAAAACTGCTGAGTTTCAATCAAGACAAGAAGTGCTGATTAACGCGACACTCGTGATCGAGATCAAAAAAATAACGAGGGTTCACCATGTCATCACATCACCCACTTTACGATCAGAACACGCAGCAGCATGCCCTCGCGGCAGATTTGTTGCGACCTGATCTAGACCAGCTGAGTCTTCAGCAACTGGCTACCCAGATCAGCCAGCATTACATGATTGATGAGAACAAGCTACTCCCCGAGCTGATCACCCTACTGAACCACACGCCAGAGCAGATTAAAACGCTCAACCAGCGAACGGCACAGCTTGTACAAGCGGTACGTGCGCAGGGTGATGCCATCGACAGTCTCGATCAACTACTGCAAGAATACAGCCTCGACACCCATGAAGGTGTGCTGCTGATGTGCCTTGCTGAGGCGCTACTTCGCATTCCTGATTCACGCACTGCCGAAGCCTTGATTCGCGACAAACTCTCGGTGGCGGATTGGAAGAGCCATCTGGGACAAAGCGACTCTCTACTGGTCAACGCCTCAACTTGGGGGCTGATGCTGACAGGCCGACTGGTCAAGATGGACCCACGCGATCACCAACCCGTGCCTGTTTTGAATCGTTTGGTTAGTCGCTTGGGCGAGCCAGTGGTGCGCCAAGTCATGTCGCATGCGATGAAGCTGATGGGCCACCAGTTTGTCCTTGGCCGCACCCTGCCCGAGGCGCTGAAAAACGGCAAGCCCTTTTTTAAACAGGGTTACACCTACTCTTTTGATATGCTCGGTGAAGCCGCGCGGACACAAAAGGACGCCCAGCGTTATTTTGATGCCTATCTCGATGCGATTGAGCGCGTTGGTCAGGCGGACACCAAGATCACTGCCTCGGCGCCAGCCCCTTCCATTTCAATCAAGCTTTCAGCCATCCATCCACGCTATGAAGCCAGCCAAAGAGCGCGCGTCCTGCGTGAGCTGAGTGCTTCACTGGCACAATTGGTGGTCCGAGCGCGCGAACTCGATGTCGCGATCACCCTCGATGCCGAAGAGGCAGATCGCCTAGAAGTCTCTCTTGAGGTGCTGGAGCGCGTCTATCGCCAAGAAGCCAAGGGCTGGGGCAAGCTCGGTCTGGTGGTACAGGCCTACTCCAAACGTGCGCTGCCTGTCTTGCACTGGTTGACACGCCTTGCAGCAGAACAGGGAGATGAAATCCCCGTGCGTCTGGTCAAGGGTGCCTACTGGGATACCGAAATCAAACTGGCACAAATTGAAGGCTTGGCTGGCTACCCGGTTTATACGCGTAAAGCCAATACAGATATCGCTTATCTGGCCTGCGCCCGCTATCTACTCTCTGACCTCACGCGCGGACGCCTCTTCCCTCAATTTGCCACCCACAACGCCCACACGCTGATCTGCCTGCTCGATATGGCCGGATCACGCCCAGTCGAGTTTCAGCGGCTCCACGGCATGGGTGAGGCGCTTTATAAACAAGCACTGAAACTGGCTCCAGCAGGCACCTACTGCCGCATCTACGCTCCGGTCGGTGCACACAAGGATCTCCTGCCCTATCTGGTACGCCGCTTATTAGAAAATGGAGCCAACTCGTCTTTTGTGCATCAGCTGGTCGATGAGCGCGTGCCGGTTGAGCGCCTATGCCGCCATCCACTTGAGAGCCTGCAATCACTCACCAGCTATCGCAATACAGCCATTCCACTGCCTCATCATCTTTATGGGCCGCAGCGCCCCAATGCTAAGGGAATCAATTTAATGATTAACAGCCAGGTTGAACCACTTTTAGATGCTTTAAAGCCCTGGGATCAACACCTATGGCAGGGTGGCCCTCTGCTTGCACAGGCCGTGACGCCAGATCCACAGCGCCAACAGGCCATCACCAGCCCTTTTGATGCCAGCCAGCAGGTTGGGCAGATTCAATGGGCGACAGCGGAACAGGCTCAAGCAGCGCTGGATGCGGCCGCACTGGCCTTCCCGCGCTGGAATGCGCAACCTGTTGCACAACGTGCCGCCCTATTGCGCCATGTCGCCGATCTGCTTGAAGAGCACTTTGCCGAGTTGATGGCACTGTGCGCGCGCGAGGCAGGCAAGCAACTGAAGGATGGTGTAGCCGAAATTCGTGAGGCCGTGGATTTCTGCCGCTACTATGCCAATCAAGCCGAAGAGCAGATGGGGCAGGCAAGAGTGCTACCAGGGCCTACTGGTGAATCTAACGAACTTTATTTAACCGGCAAGGGCGTTTTTGTCGCCATCAGCCCGTGGAATTTCCCTGTGGCGATCTTCTTAGGTCAGGTGGTCGCGGCGCTGGTCGCAGGAAACACCGTGATCGCCAAGCCAGCGGAGCAAACCTCTCTGGTCGCTTACCGCTGCGTAGAGCTGTTGTATCAAGCCGGTGTACCTCGTGATGTTGTCCAGCTCTTACCTGGGCTAGGACGCGAAATCGGCCCAGTTTTAACCAGTGATCCACGGGTAACGGGCGTCGCCTTTACTGGCTCCACTGCAACAGCACAAAACATCAACCTGAGCCTAGCACAACGCCACAATGCACCTTTAGCCGCCTTGGTCGCGGAAACTGGCGGACAAAATGCCATGTTGGTTGATTCGACCGCGCTACCTGAACAGGTCGTCGCAGATGTAGTAGAATCTGCTTTTGCCAGCGCTGGTCAAAGATGTTCAGCCCTGCGAGTCTTGTTTTTACAAGAAGATATTGCTGATAAAGTCGAAGACTTGCTTGCTGGTGCGATGCAAGAGCTGCAAATAGGTGATCCACGAGATCTGGCCACGGATGTCGGCCCTGTCATTGATCAAGCCGCTCGCACTCAGCTTCAGGAGCATATCGAGCACTTTCGTCAGCAAGGACGCGTGATCGCAGAAACCCAGCTGCCTGAAGCCTGGCAGCAAAAAGGACAGTTTATTGCACCAGTGGCCATTCGACTGAATAGCCTTGACGAGCTTGAGACTGAGCGTTTTGGGCCGATTCTGCATATCCTGCGCTACCGTGCGACTGAAATCGATCAAGTGATCGAAAGCATTAATCGCTGTGGCTACGGCCTGACTTTTGGCATCCAAAGTCGTAATGAAAGCTTTGCCGCTTATATCGATCAGCGCATCCGCGTCGGTAATGTCTATATCAATCGCAATATGATTGGTGCGGTTGTTGGTGTGCAGCCTTTTGGCGGCATGGGCTTATCAGGAACAGGCCCCAAGGCAGGCGGGCCACACTATCTGCTGCGTTTTGTGACAGAAAGAACCCGCACGATCAACACCGCCGCCATAGGTGGCAATGCCAGCCTCTTGGCTCAGGCAGAAGAAACACAAGAAGAGGGCCAAGCCTCTCTCTAAAAAAGAGCACTGGCCAGCTGGCTCATCAGGCGAGCTGGCCGCAAGCCGCACCACAACTCAACAACAACAACCTCAAAAGGTGAATTAAGATGATTGAAACGAGTACAGCAGTGGGCTGGACCTTCGTCGTCTATCTGACGGTAATCATGGGGATAGGCTGGGTAGCTTATCAAAGAACACAAAACCTCTCCGACTATATTCTCGGTGGCCGCAGGCTGGGACCGTGGAGTTCCGCGCTTTCTGCCGGGGCATCCGACATGTCTGGCTGGCTCCTACTGGGCTTGCCCGGTGCGGCCTTTGCCGTTGGCCTCAGTGCAGGCTGGATTGCACTGGGGCTCTTGGTGGGTACCTGGCTGAACTGGTTATTGATGGCGCCTCGCCTGCGGGTTTATACCTTTAAAGCCAATGACTCTTTGACGCTTCCTGAGTTTTTAGAGCAGCGCTTTCGCGATAAAACCAATATGCTGCGCGTGGTGTCGGCGCTGTTTATTCTGCTGTTTTTCCTCTTCTACACTTCTTCTGGCTTGGTTGCTGGCGGCAAACTGTTTGAGACGGTCTTTGGTGTGGACTACCAGTATGCGGTCATTCTCGGCACACTTGCGGTTGTTTCCTACACCATGTTTGGCGGCTTCCTTGCGGTGTCCTGGACAGATCTACTGCAAGGTCTGATGATGGCAGCCGCTTTAGCGCTGGTCCCCTTATGGGCTATGGGTGAACTGGGCGGTATCAATGCCACCTTCACTAGCCTTGAAGAACTCAACCCACATCTGCTGACCTGGTTCAGTGACAACACGGGGGCATCATTAACCATCATCGGGATTCTTAGCTCTGTCGCCTGGGGTCTGGGCTATTTCGGTCAGCCGCATATTCTGGCGCGTTTTGCGGCAATCAATTCTGCTAAACAGATCCCCGCTGCACGCCGCATTGCCGTGTCTTGGACAGCACTGACACTCTTTTGCGCCATGCTGATTGGTTTGGTGGGCATTGTTTATCTCGGTGATGACCTCGGCGACGGGGAAACCGTCTTTATGGTGATGGTCAACGCCCTCTTCCACCCCGTGATTGCTGGTATTTTGCTTGCGGCGATTCTGGCCGCCGTGATGTCAACTGCAGACTCTCAGCTGCTGGTGTCTTCTTCAGCGCTGACAGAAGACTTTTACAAGTCGATTTTCCGCAAGGATGCCACCCAAGAAGAGCTGGTGCGCATTGGCCGTATTGCCGTCATCCTGATTGCTCTGGCCGCGATGCTGCTCGCCTTTGATGAAGACAGCACGGTACTCGATCTGGTCTCCTATGCTTGGGCCGGTTTTGGCGCCACCTTTGGGCCTGTGTTGCTGCTGTCTCTGTTCTGGCGTCGCTCCACTGCACTGGGTGCCATGGCGGGTATCGTGGTGGGTGGTGTGACCGTTGTGGTGTGGGCCAATATGAGTGGCGGTATTTTTGAACTCTACGAAATCCTGCCCGGTTTTGTGCTGGCGGGCTTGGCGATGATTGGCATGAGCTTGATCAGCCCAGAAGCTGACCAAGAAATTCTGGATGAGTTTGATGCCGTGCAGCAAGAAGTCAAACAAGGCTAGGAAACCTCTGATTAACTCGATAAGCAGAGATTCTATCCAATCAAAGGGAGCTTCGGCTCCCTTACCCTCTGGCGCACTGAGATAAAACCAACTTTTTTACTCGGAAAAGCGAGACAAGATCCGTTAAACTAGGAGACTGTTTTTACTCTGATTTCGCGCCTGAGGTATTTTATGTCAACTCCTGATCTTTTTCCTCTTCCTCACTGGGCCGTGATTGCCCTCACTGGCGGCCAACCTAAAAAGCTTCTCCAGGGGCAAACCACTTGTGATCTGCGCCTGCTGTCTCCAACTCAGGCTTTGCCCGGCTTGCTCTGTGACTTGAAGGGCCGCGTGATGGCCAGCTTTGTTGTCATCGAGCGTGCCGAAGACGATCTGCTGCTGGCTATGCCTCACTCGACACTCAGCAGTTTCATAGCCCAACTCCAGCCCTATCTGCCTTTTTTTCGCACCCAGCTGCAAGCAGAAACCCACTGGCAGGTGATGGGTAGCCTCACGCCATCAGCTACATCCAGCGCGGGCTTCACAGTGGAGCAAGAGGCCAACAGCATCGCGCTTCATCTGCCTTATCAAAGTCCAGCACAATTGCACCTACGCCCCCAAACAACCGCCATATCCGCCTCGACTGAGCAGCAGGCGGCTTGGCAGCAAGCGGAAATTGAATCTGGCTGGCTGTGGATTGAGGCGCAACACCAAGCCCAGTTCCTGCCCCAAATGCTCAACTTCCAAGCCTTGGGCGCAGTGAGCTTCAAGAAGGGTTGCTATACAGGACAAGAAATTGTGGCGCGCGCGCAGTTTCGCGGACAGGTCAAAAAACGCCTCTATCGCCTTCAGCTTGCCGACACAACACCACTCAGCGAGCTGGGCATTTTCAATGCGCAGGGACAGGAAGTCGGACAGCTTGTGAGCCAGATGCAGGATCAAGCACTCGCGGTGATCAAAACCCAAGCGGCCGAAGAAGCCCTCTTCAGCCAGGGTTCAGCCCCTGTCTCTTTACTCGAATTGCCCTATGACCCCCATGCTCGCCATGCTTGGCACGGGGGTGAAGCCTAGGAAGACTCTGATCAACTATTGCACTTAGTGATGCTGCGCTCATGGCGTTGATCAGAGGTTCCGAGCCAAAATACAAGGGCAGGCAGACTTAACGCCTTAACCAGTCGACCAGTAAATCTAGCAAAAACCGCACAATGGATTGCAATCGCGGATAGGGCGCGAGCTTCTCGACGAGTCCAGGTGACCAACGATAATACTGATGCACCAGCCAACGTCCTGTCGCTGAGTGCATCAGCTGCTGGTCTCGAAATGCACGCAGCTGCTGCACCTGCTCGGCCTCAGCATCACCGTAGACGAGCGTCGCAATATAGCAGCCCCCG
>SKOQ01000061.1 GCA_007119985.1 Marinospirillum sp. | reverse complement strand
CGTATTGATGGTCGTGATCATCAGACAGTGCGTCCGTTGACCATTGAAGTGGGTGTGCTGCCGAAGGTACACGGTTCAGCTTTGTTCACCCGTGGTGAGACTCAGGCACTGGTCGTGGCAACGCTGGGGACTTCTCGCGATGCGCAGATTATTGAGAGCCTGGAAGGTGAGCACAAGGATAACTTCTTGTTCCACTATAACTTCCCTCCCTTCTCTGTCGGCGAAGCCGGTTTTATGGGTGGCCCTAAGCGTCGTGAAATCGGCCATGGTCGTCTGGCCAAGCGTGGCGTACAAGCCATGATGCCTGCTGAGAATGCCTTCCCCTATACCGTGCGTGTGGTTTCGGAGATCACCGAATCGAACGGTTCAAGCTCTATGGCCTCGGTTTGTGGTTCATCTCTGGCGCTGATGGATGCAGGTGTACCGCTGAAAGCCCCTGTTGCGGGTATTGCGATGGGTCTGGTCAAAGATGGCGAGCGTTATGCAGTACTGACTGACATCCTCGGTGATGAAGACCACCTAGGCGACATGGATTTTAAAGTGGCGGGTTCTGAGCAGGGCATTACCGCACTGCAAATGGATATCAAGATTGAAGGCATCAACGAAGCCATCATGGAGCAGGCCCTGCAGCAGGCACAAACTGCGCGCTTGGATATCCTGCGTCAGATGAATGAGGTCCTGCCTGCTTCACGCTCTAGCGTATCGCAAAATGCGCCGACCATGACCACGATGAAAATCGATCCTGACAAGATTCGTGATGTTATTGGTAAAGGTGGTGCCACGATTCGTAGCATTACTGAGCGCACTGGTGCCTCGATTGATATTGACGATAGCGGTGAAATCAAGCTCTACGCCGAGAATCAAGAAGCCGCTCAGGCAGCGGTGGATATCATCCTCGGTCTGACTGCCGTCGCAGAAATTGATCGTGTTTACCAAGGCAAGGTCGCGCGAATTGCTGATTTTGGTGCGTTCGTCACCTTCTTACCTGGTCAGGATGGTTTGGTTCACATTTCTCAGATCGCGCCACAGCGCATTGAGACAGTGAAGGACTTCCTGAAAGAAGGCCAAGAAGTGCTGGTGAAGGTCATCGATATCGATAACCGTAACCGCGTGAAGCTGTCGATTAAAGAAGTGACTGAAGAAGAGCGTCAGCGCTTCGAACAGGAAAACAGCGCGTCTTAATCGGTCGCTGAATGTAAAAACCCAGCTCAAGAGCTGGGTTTTTTTGTGCCCTAAAAAGCCTTGCTGTTAGCGTTCAATCGCCAGGGCGACGCCTTGGCCGCCACCGATGCATAGAGTGGCGAGACCTTTTTTAGCATCCCGCTTTTGCATCTCATGCACGAGCGTGACCAGAACACGGCAACCTGAAGCTCCGATAGGGTGGCCCAGCGCAATGGCGCCGCCATTCACGTTGACCTTCTCTGTATCCCAGCCCAGTTCACGATTGACACATAAAGCTTGAGCGGCGAAGGCTTCGTTGGCTTCAACTAAGTCCAGATCCGTGATCTGCCATCCTGCCTTTTCAAGGCATTTTTTGGTGGCAGGAATAGGACCGGTTCCCATAATCGTTGGATCCACACCTGCAGAAGAGTAGGCGGCGATTTTAGCCAAAACAGGTAATCCTAGTTCAGCTGCTTTTTGTGCTGAGCAGAGGATCACCGCGGCAGCGCCATCGTTGATCGAAGAGGCGTTACCGGCAGTCACGCTGCCATCTTTCTTAAAAGCAGGACGCATCGCGGCGAGCTTCTCGACACTGACATCACGCGGACCTTCATCGGTATCAAAGGTCACGGGGTCGCCCTTGCGCTGGGGAATCGTGACCGGAATGATTTCATCCGCAAAGCGACCTGCGTTTCGTGCCGCCAGCGCTTTGGCTTGTGAGGCAGCGGCAAAGGCATCTTGATCTTCACGGCTGATATTGAATTTGTCGACGATGTTTTCTGTCGTGATGCCCATATGGTAGTCGTTAAAGGCATCCCAAAGGCCATCAACAATCATCGTGTCCTGAGCCACCCAGTTGCCCATGCGCTGACCAGAGCGTGAGTTAGGTAGGATATGAGGAGACTGGCTCATGTTTTCTTGGCCGCCAGCAATAACGATCTCTGCATCGCCGCAGCGAATCGCTTGGGTGGCCAGATGCAGGGCTTTGAGGCCTGAGCCACAGACCTTGTTAATGGTCATCGCGGGGGTGGTTTCAGGCAAGCCAGCGTGAATCATCGCCTGACGCGCTGGGTTTTGGCCACATCCTGCAGTGAGGACTTGCCCAAGAATGACTTCATCAATCTGCTCTGGTTTGAGACCTGAGCGCTCTAGTAATCCCTTGATCACGGTGGCACCCAGAAGATGGGGGGCAACACCGGCGAGAGCACCACCAAAACCGCCAATCGCTGTACGGCCTGCAGCAACAATAACAACGTCTTGCATAGTCTAGACTCCTGAAACACCTCAACACTGAGGTTGGTGGGTAAAGGTAATAGCTTAGCAGTAACACACAACAAAAGAATGACACACTTTAGGCTGAGGGACTATGGCTGGTTATACCCAGCCTGATCTTGGACATAAAAAAAGGCAAGCTATAGCTTGCCTTGGGGAAGAGAGCCGGATGCCTTAAGCCACTTGGACCGGAATCGCATTGCTGGTGTGGCTCACACGATTTTGCTCCGCCATGTAAATCAAGGCAGGCTTGTGCTGCTGACGCTCAGATTCACTGTAGTTGGCATAGGCGCAGATGATGACGCGATCGCCGACATCGGCCAGATGTGCTGCTGCGCCATTGACAGAAATAATGCCTGAACCAGGTTCGCCACGAATAATATAGGTGGTGAAGCGGTTGCCATTTTCGATGTTGTAGATCTGGATTTGTTCGTACTCATGAAGGCCAGCCATATCGAGCAGATCGCCATCAATCGCACAAGAACCTTCATATTCAAGCACGGCATGAGTCACTCTTGCCTGATGAAGCTTGGCTTTGAGCAGGATAGTTTGCATGATTAAAAACCTCTTTTCATTCGGCTGGGCCGTTTTTATACAGTCTTTCTCTGACTGAGTCCAGCATGCGTTAGGCCTGATGTTTTTTCACAATCAGGTTATCGATCAAGCGCGCCTTGCCAATGCGCGCAGCGGCGAGGATGACCCACTCTTGCGTGCTGGCGAGAGCAGGTGAAAGATCCAGCGCACGGATTTCCACATACTCAGGCGAGAAGCCTAGCTCAGCGAGCTTCGCACGGGCTTGGTGTGTGAGTTCATGGTAGTTGAGCTTGCCTTCTTGTAGCTTTAGTGCAGTCGCTTGGAGAGTGGCATAGAGCTTAGGTGCACGCTCTAGCTCTTTTTCAGTGAGATAGGCGTTGCGCGAAGACAAAGCCAGCCCCTCAGCTGAACGGCAGGTCGGGACGCCGATAATCTGGACCGGGAAGTTCAGATCTTCTGTCAGTTTGCGGATCACGGCGAGCTGCTGATAGTCCTTCTGACCAAAACAGGCGATATCGGGTTGCACCATATTAAACAGCTTGGTCACCACCGTAGCGACACCATCAAAATGCCCTGGGCGCTTGGCGCTACAGAGGCCTTCACTGACCTGAGGCACACAGACCTTGGTGAGCTGCTGCTGGCCATGAGGGTAAATTTCATCCGCGCTGGGAGCGAACAACACATCACAGCCCACGCTGGCAAGCTGGGCTTGATCGTCAGCCAGAGTGCGCGGATAGCTGGCAAAGTCTTCATCCGGTCCAAACTGAAGTGGATTGACAAAGATCGTTGCGATTACCTTATCCGCATGACGTTTAGCTTCTTCAACCAAACGTAAATGCCCTGTATGCAAATTACCCATTGTGGGCACTAGCGCAAGAGTATGGCCTTGTTGGCGAAGCTGACGCAGCTCCGCTTTGAGACTGGCCAAGGTGGTCAGGGTCGTCAGCTGACTCATTGAAAACAGTGCTCCTCTGCAGGAAAAGATCCTGATTGAACGGCTTGATGGTAGAGGCTGAGTGCTTCAGGGATGGAGCGTGCCTCTGCCATGAAGTTTTTAACAAATTTGGCAGTTTTGCCAGGGGTAATGCCGAGTAAATCGTGTAACACCAGCACCTGCGCATCGGTATCTGGGCCCGCTCCAATGCCGATAACGGGGCAACTGACCGCTTGAGTCACGGCAGCGCCGATTTCACTAGGGACGCACTCGAGCAGAATCAAGGCGGCTCCAGCGGCTTCGAGTTTTTGGGCGCACTCAATCAAGGCTTGGCCAGCTTCTCCGCGCCCTTGGACTTTATAGCCGCCGAGCTGATTCACCATTTGTGGTGTGAGCCCAAGGTGCGCACAGACAGGAATGCCGCGCTGGGTCAGCTGGGTGATGCCAGAGGCCAGCCATTCTCCGCCTTCGATTTTGACCAGATGGGCGCCTGCACGCATCAGTGCTGCCGCGTTTTCGAGCAGCTTTTCAGGACTGGCATCTGGCATAAAAGGCAGATCACTCATGATCAGGCAGCGCTGATTGGCACGCTTCACACTTTGGGTGTGATAAGTCATATCGGCTAGGGTCACGGGCACGGTGGAATCATACCCTAGCAACACCATGCCGAGTGAGTCACCCACTAGGATGACATCGATCCCCGCTTCATTCACGCGCTGAGTAAAACTGGCGTCATAGCAGGTGACAACGCTGAATTTTTGTTGCTCTTGCTTCATTTTCTTCAGAGTGCTGAGGGTGACAGCCTGCATAATGATTTTCCTTGTGAGATAAAAGAGGATGGGCCGGCGTGTGGCTGGCTTGCCATGAGCGGATTGTTACCTCTAGTAACCTGATTGTCAAAGCGTGGCGTGGCTCTCTGTCTGCAAAGGTAACACTTCATTCAGTGCGGCTTGGGGAAGTTGATCCAGCCAAAACTGAATGCTCTGACCTGGCGGTAGGATGCAATCTGCCTCTAGCTCGGCCCAAGGCTTGAGCACGAAGGCTCTTTCGTAGAGGCGAGGATGGGGCAGGGTTAATTCAGTGCTGGCCATCACTTGTTGCTCATAGGCAAGCAGATCCAGGTCTAGCGTGCGTGGCCCCCAGTGGCGCTCTCTGACACGGCGATGAGCCTGCTCCAATGCTTGTAACTGGTGTAGTAAGGCTAAAGGGGCCAGTTGGGTCTCAATCAGTGCCACCGCATTGATAAAGTCAGGCTGATCCTGAGGCCCAACAGGTTGACTCTGCCAGAGTTGTGACGCTTTGACCAAGTGAGTTTGATCTAGCTGATGGAGCTGATCGAGGGCTTGAGTGACGTGTTTAATGGGGTCGTCTAGATTGCTCCCCAGTCCAATCCATGCCAATGCCATCTAACTCTCCTGCTGCACTTTCTTTTTTGGTTTGCGTCTTTTCTTGCGTGCTGGACCACTCTGACGCACCAGCTGGCTGAGCAGTTGCTGTTGTCCGCTGGTGTCGGTTTCCTGAAAGGCCGTCCACCATTGACCAAAGCCTTCAGTCGCCTCGCCAGCCTCTTCTCTGAGGAGCAGAAAGTCATAAGCAGCACGAAAGCGAGGGTGCTGTAAAAGCTGCCAAGCTTTTTTTCCGTGCGGTTGGGGGAGTTTGAGTTGTAGATCCCAGATTTCACGCATTGGGAAGGCAAAGCGCTTAGGCAGCGTAATATGCTGGCTTTGCATTTCAAGCAATCTTTGACTGGCTTGCTGCAAGGCTGGGAAGGGTGGGCAGCCCTCGCTCAGCTTCTTATCAAAACGCATTTTGACACCAGGCCACAGCAGAGCAGCATAGAGAAAGGCCGGAGTCACCGGTTTTTCTTGCTCAATCCGCAAGTCTGTATTGGCGAGGGCGCGCTCAACCAGCAGCAGGCTAGATGGGTCTTCTCTAAAAGCTTCTGCGGTGGCAGGAAAAAGAAACTGGAACAGATGCTGCTCTTGCAGCAGATGAAAGGTGTCCACCGCTTTGCCAGATAAAAAGAGCTTTAAAACTTCATCAAAGAGGCGTGCAGGCGCGACTTGCAACAGTAAGCTGGCGCAGGGACGCAGGGCAGCCGCTGTTTGAGCTTCCAGCTGAAAGCCCAGTTTGGCGGCAAAGCGAACGGCGCGCAACATGCGAACCGGATCTTCGCGATAGCGGGTTTCAGGGTCGCCGATCAGGCGCAGTTGACGCTGCTCAAGATCCTGCAATCCACCAGTAAAGTCATGAATCGAGAAGTCAGCAATATTGTAATACAGGGCGTTAATGGTGAAATCACGGCGTGCAGCGTCTTCTTCTATACTGCCCCACACGTTATCCCGCAGCAGCATCCCTTCTTCGGTTTGCTGATGCTGGGCCTGACTGGGCTGTTGATGTGTGCCTCGAAAGGTGGTGACTTCAATCACTTCACGCCCAAAGCGGACATGCACGATACGAAAGCGTCGGCCAATTAAACGTGAGTTACGGAAAATCTGATGGACCTGCTCAGGTGTGGCATTGGTGGCGACATCAAAATCCTTAGGGCGGATGCCAAGCAGTCGATCACGAATACACCCCCCCACTAAATAGGCTTCAAAGCCTTGGTTATGGAGGCGATAGAGTACCTTTAAGGCTCCGTCATGAATTTCACTGCGCGACACCGGGTGCTGGGCACGGGGCAGAATCTGTCGCTCAAGAGCGGGCGCGGCTTTTTTCTTGCCAGCGGATTGGAAGAAACCTTTGAGACGTTTAAGCATCTTGACCTTAATCAATGAGACGAGCGGTAAATAGACAGCAGTTTACCTGAGCGTCGGACGCTGGCAAAGCAAGAAATGCGTTTTCAAACCGGCATAAAAAAAGAAGGCCTAGGGCCTTCTTGAGGGGTTCTGCTGGGCATCCTTGCCATTTAAGGGAGATATTTCTAAATCGCCCTGAATACGTATCACAGTCGCCAAAAGGTCATTTTGTTTTTATTTTTCCTGTAGCTGACCACCTCGTATTCAAAACAATATAGCTTTAGCTTGGGCTTGCCTCTGAGCGCTTTTGTTTTTGTTATGCTCAGGAAGCGGTGAGGGTGATTATTTTTGTTTTTTAACCTCAGCGCTCGCTTTCACTAAAGACCAGAGATCCAATCATCTTGTTGTTGTTATGCCGATTGTGCGTGGCACTTCTTTTTATTTTTATTTACTCGCCAGCGGATCTCTTGCCTGCCTGATCTATTGTTGTTGTTTTGTTCGGGCTGGCCAGGCGGGTTGTTCTGTTGTTGTTGTTCTCGAACTCACTGCCTGTGGTGTTCTTGTTTTTCTTGATCTGTCTATTGCTGGATGCGTGCCAGAAAATTTAAAGTCTTTTTAAAACAGTTGCTTGCGATTGATGGCTGAGTGGTGGGCACAGCTCAGGAGAAAGGTTGTTACCCAGATGCGACCTGAGGTCGCAGGAATTGAGTGCTAAGGTAACAATAGGAGAACTAGCGAGTCACGCTGGTTTTGCGTCGAGGAATCCCTAAACGCTGACGTCTTTCCCAGAGGCATTTGCGTGAGATACCCAGCTTTTTAGCGAGTTCTGTCTCGCTCATCTGATCCTCATTCTCACGCACAAAACGGACGAAATAATCTTCAAGCGAAAGGTCGTCGGCAGGGAGATGGGCTTCATCATGGCTGGATTCAGCAAAAGGGTTGGCCGCGCTACTGCTCT
>SKOQ01000030.1 GCA_007119985.1 Marinospirillum sp. | reverse complement strand
TGGGCATCGCAACCTTGAAGAAACCATCTTCAAAACCAATCTCGAAGCGGTTTCGGCTATCGTGCGTCAGCTCCGCTTGCGTAATTTGGGCGGCATTATCATTATCGATTTTATTGATATGGACGATGCTGAGCATCAGCGTCAGGTCTTGCGTTTGCTTGAAAAAAGCCTTGAGAAGGATCATGCCAAAACCAAACTCTCCGGTGTGACTGAACTGGGCTTGGTGCAGATGACACGCAAACGCACTCGTGAAAGCCTTGAGCAGGTGATGTGTGAGCCCTGTTCGCTCTGTCAGGGGCGAGGGAGCTTGAAAACAGCTGAATCTGTCTGCTATGAGGTGCTACGCGATTTACTGCGTGTCGATCGCGCCTACAGTGGTGAAGCCTATTTGGTGATGGCGAGCCAAGCGGTGGTGGATCGCTTTTTAGATGAAGACTCAGCGGCGATTGCTGATCTTGAAGCCTTCATTGGCAAGCCGATCCGTTTTCAAGTCGAGACCCTCTATAGCCAAGAGCAGTTTGATATCGTGCTGCAGTAGGTTTTATGTCCCCCTTGGCATCGCGACGTCTTTTCTTTTATCTGCTAACGCTGCCTTTATGGTCGGCGGCTTTGCTGCTGATTCTTACTGGCGTGCTGGTGATCACCCTGCGCGCTGTTTTTTATTTTAGCCACACTTGGCAGGATGAACTGCTGGATGAGCTGAATCAGCGCGTCGCTGGTGAGCTTCAGGTAGACCATTGGCAATTCAGCCTAGAGCAGTTAAATCCGCGCTTACATCTTCAAAACCTCCTCTGGACAACGCCTGATGGCCACACCGTCTTTGCGCTAGAAGAACTGACTCTCGTCCTCGATACCTGGCAAAGCTTAGTCACGCTGACACCGCAGCTCAAAAAAGCCCAGATTCGCGGTGTCGATTTCTATTTGGATGAGTCAGCAGAGGGTTGGCAGGGTCGTTTTCAGCAGGTTGCTCCCTCTCCCGATGTATCCGAGGCTGATCGGCTCGCCGAAGTCAGTGCACAAGCGCAGCAGTGGCTCGATTGGCTATTGCGCCAAGGTGAGCTGGATTTACAGCAACTGCATTTACATTTGCAGCCGCTCGATCATCCACCACAAACGCTGGTTGCCCGTAGCCTTCATTATCAGTCTTGGTCGGGTGGGCGGGAGTTAGAATTTATGCTCGATCTGCCTCAGGCCCAGGGTGTTCAGCCGCGCTTGGTGTTGACCTTTTTTGGCGATGCTTTTTCTGGGCGACCTGACGTTTTCGAGGCTTATTTGTGGCTGCCACAACTGGATTTTGCAGCTTGGCAAGCTCTGTGGCCACCGGCTTGGCCGCAACCTCCAGCCGCCCAGCGCGCTGACGCTCTTGAGGCCTGGTTGCAGTATGATCGAGGTAATTGGCGGCTCCAGCTCCAGCTGGACGGTGTCGCGATCACCGCCCCTGATGGTGTCAGTCTGAGTGTGGCGCAGGCGGCTCTGGAATGGCAGCGCTCAGATGTAATTCAGCGCTTAGACTGGGTACTAGAAGATGGCCTGCTGGATGGTGCTGCTCTTGATTGGCGAGGGTCCATACAGTTGGATGCAGAGCAGGCGCTTCTGCGCATGGAGGCAATAGATTTAAGTCTGATTACTCCCTTTTTGGACCACTTTGCCCTGATGCCGACGGCTCTTGACCCGCTGCTGAAGGATCTTGCGCTCGAAGGCCGCTTAGAACAGCTGGTGTGGCAGGCTCCGCGTGATCAGCTCAGTGCATGGCGCTTGAGTGCAGCCTTAGATCAGGTGGGGGTCGCCGCTTGGGCTGGTGCGCCCGAGGCCCAAGGGGTGATCGGACAGCTCTGGTTGCAACCGGATCGGGGTTGGGTGGATTTGCAAGGAGCGCCACTGCATTTTGGTTTTCCGCAGTTTTATACTCGAACCTGGCCTGTGGATGCGGCTTGGGGGCGAGTGGCTTGGCAGCAGCAGGAGACGGGCTGGTTGGTGCTGGGGCAGCCGCTGGAAGTGCATCTAGCGGCTGAGGAGGGGCTTGATGCCACGCAGGTTCGAGGTGAGTTCGCCTTGCTGATCCCCGAAGAAGGCGAGCCCCACTTCTATTTAAACCTTGGGTTGGCTGAAGCTCAAGCGGCTCAGTATGCTCGTCTAGTGCCAGGGCGTTTGTTGCCTGAGACCTTGATGAACTGGTTGGATGCGAGTATTCAAGGTGGTCGAGTGCGTCAAGGGGCTTATTTAATGAGCGGCCATCTGGGAGCCGGCTTGCCGCTGACGGTGCAGTTGGCCTTGGATGTCGAGGCTGTTGCGCTGGATTTTGATCCGCAGTGGCCACAAGCTGAACAGCTGGCGGGCCAGATACGTTGGCGTGATGATTATTTAGCGATTGATTTGCCCCGTGGCCACCTCGCGGGTCTCGATCTCAGTGATGTGCGAATTGCGGGGCAGGTCACAGAGGCTGGTTTGCGCTTGGATCTGCAGACGCACTGGCAAGCAGACCTGCGTTATTGGCCTCGCTGGATGCACAGCACGCCGCTGCGTCAGTGGGTGCCTAGTCTATTGTCCAGCTGGGATTACCATGGTGTGGCTGATGGTGATTTTGCCTTGCAGCTCGATTTTGCACAGAGTGAAGTGGTCACTGATCTCAGGCTAGAAGCCGTCATTCAGCAAGGGCAGTTGGTCTGGCCTGATCTTCAGATACAGCTCGATGCTGTGCAGGGTGATCTGGTCTTTGACTGGCATCGGGGCTTGTCAAGCTCTGGCTTGACTGCGCATTGGGGCGAGGTCCCTGTCGATGTACACTTTGGTGGCCAAGACCCCTGGCAGCTGCGCTGGACTCTGGATGGCTTAGAGCCGACTATGATCACTGAGGTTGTACGTCGCCCTCCTGTGGTGGGCGTGGAAGGGCAGACCTCTGTCTCGGGCGTGCTCTCTTGGACACCGCAGCAGCTGAGTCTGGCTTTAGAAAGTGATCTGCTGGGATGGAGCTGGTCAGGCCCGGCCTCTTTTTCTAAGGCCAGTGATCTTGCCTTGCCTTTGGCCTTGAACATTGATTTCACGCAGGCACCTTGGCGACTGGATCTTGCGTTAGGTGAGGCGTTGGCTTTAGCCGCTTGGCTTGATGCTGAGCGGCCTGCTTTACATTTGGCTTGGGGTGAGACTGCTGCTGCAGCGGAGAATTTAGACCTAGCCGAGGGGCAGTTTATGATCTCAGTTGCGCAGCCGGTTCTTGATCTAGCACCTTACTGGGATTGGTATCAACGCCTCGAATCGGATGGATTGATTCGCACTGAAGGAACAGAAACCACCGCTTGGGAATATCGGCTTCAAGCTGAGCTGGGGCAGCTTTGCTATCAACAGAGATGCTTGCAGGCTGTTCAGCTGGAAGGCGAGCAGCAGGCCGATTTGTGGCGCGTGCGTTGGATAGCGACAGAGTCAGAGGGTGAAGCCTATCAGTTGATCAGAGCGCAGCCGTGGCAGCTTGAGATCGATTACCTGCATTGGCCTGATCACGTTGCTGATCCTGATGAGCCGATAGAGCAAGCGCCGGGGGAGCGGCGTGCAGCCTTGGCTGCTCAGCCATTTGAAGATCCTTGGGCGGAACTAGGTGTCTTGGCGCTGCCCAATATTGATCTCACGCTAGGTGATCTGCGCTGGGGTCAGCGTCAGCTAGGTCAGTGGCAGGCACAACTGCGCCCCTTAACTTCGACCCAAGGCTGGCAGGTCGAGGCTCAGGGTCGGCTTGAATCCAGCCGGCTTTTGGGGCATGTCCATTGGGATCGTGCTCGCGAGCAAACCCAGTTTTCTTTTCAGCTGGCGGGAGAGGATGTGGCACCGGCACTCAGCGCATTGCTTGCTCAGCCAGCCAGTGTCACCAGTCGGCAACATGATCTCAGTATGACGGGTCATTGGGCTGGGTCTCCAGCGGCCTTTTCCTTGTATGCCTTGCAGGCCCAGTTGAACGTAGATCTGCGCCAAGGGCGCTTCCCGCAGGTTGAAGGAGGGGCACGAGAGGCGAGCCGTCTTTTGGCGCTCTTGAATCCTGTTCGCCTGCTGAGGCGTTTACAGCTCGATTTTTCTGATGTGACTGAGCAAGGTTTTGCTTATGAGCGAGTTCAAGGGCGCTATCGCCTAACTGAGGGGCGGGTCACAACAGAAAGCCCGTTGGTGATGACCAGTGCTGTACCGCGTTTGACGCTCAGAGGCGAGATCGATTTGATCGAACAGACCCTAGACCAGGAGATGAGTTTGGTGCTGCCAGTTGGGCAAACCCTTCCCTTAGCCGCTGTTTTAGCGGGCGCGCCTCAGGTGGGGTTGGTGCTGTGGTTGGTGCAGCGCTCGGTTGGGGGATTGCTCGATAATCTGAGCCAAGCCCATTATCGCATTACTGGGCCGTTAGCCGACCCAGATATTCGTTTGCAAAGTCTGTTTTAAGCGGCCTTGTGGCTAGGCTTGCTGAGGTTTTTCGGCTAGATCGCGCAAGAAACGAAAGAGTTTACGTGCTTGTGCGGGTGGCTTTTCTTCTTCGCGCTCTTTGCGTGCGTTACGAATGAGCTGGCGTAGCAGCTGAACTTCACACTCAGGCCAGAGGGCAACAAATTCTTGTAAGGCGCTGTCGTCCACGATTAAACGCTCGCGCCAATGCTCAAGTTGTTGAAAATGCTGCGCATAGGCATCCGAACTGGCATCAAAACGATCCACGCCCAGTTGAATCTGCTCGTGCTCGGCAGAGCGGAGTAGCTTGCCAATCCGCTGGAGAAGACGGCGTCTGGCTTCATGAGATTTAATGCGATGATACTCGCGCAAACTGTCACGTAGATTCTCATCTAAAGGCAGCTGCTTGAGCTGGTCTTTGTTCAAATCAAGCAGTTTTTTTCCGAGCTCTTGCAGGGCGAGGGCTTGGCGTTTGAGTTCACTCTTACTCGGACCTAAGTCCTCATGGGTATCCTGCTGGGGGGCTGACATGTGACTTAGTCTTCCTCGTCAAATCGATCAAGTATAAGCTGCTCTAGGGCCTGCATGGCAGCTTGTTCATCTTCGCCATCCGCGCGGAGGCTGATTTCAGTGCCACAAGGGGCGGCCAACATCAGCAATTGCATGATATTGCGTGTGCTGGCGATCTTGTTATTAAGACAGATTTCCGTTTTGGCGGCAAAGGGTTGGCAACATTGTACAACTTTAGTCGCTGCACGTGCATGGAGCCCACGCTTGTTGATCAGCGTGATTTTCTTTTCAATCATGGTGTTCTTCACACTAGGAGCGGACTGGAATGGATTCAACCGATGGCGTTTTAGCTTGTTGCGGACGGTAAATCACGGTGGCGTACTTTAACATCTGTATGCAAGGGTGCAAAGTCGCGTCCTAGCTGCTCGGCCAGATAAACTGAACGATGTTGGCCACCTGTACAGCCAATGCCGACGGTAATATAGCTACGGTTACTATCAATATAGGGTTGCAGCCAAGTCTGTATAAAGGTACGAATCGAGGCTTGCATAGCTTGGGTGGTCTCATGGGCCGCCAAGAAAGTCTGCACATCAGCATCGAGGCCGGTGAGTTGACGCAAGCTTGGGTCCCAGTAGGGATTGGGCAGGCAGCGGACATCAAAGAGGAGGTCTGCATCCAAGGGAACGCCGCGCTTAAAGCCAAAGGATTGAAAAAGTAAGGTGGTCTGCTGCTGCTTGGTGGCACCCACCTGCTGGGTAATACAGCTGCGCAGCTCATGGACGCTGAGGCGTGTGGTATCAAAGGTGGTGCTTGCCAAACTGGCTAGAGGATCGAGCAGGCTTTGTTCTTCTTCAATGGCTTCAAATAAAGACAGTTGCCCATCTCGGGTCAGAGGATGACGTCGCCGTGTGGCAGAGAAGCGTTCCATCAATGTTTTGGCGCTGGCATTGAGATAAACCAGATGCCATTGAATGCCACTTTGGGCAAGGTCTTGCAAGATGTTCGGGAAGGCGATTAAATCGCTCGGCAGATTGCGCGCATCAATACTGACTGCAAGTCGCTTGAGCTGGTGTTGATGCTGTTGCACCAGAGGCATGAGTAGGCTGGCGGGGAGGTTGTCTATGGCATAGTAGCCCAGATCTTCTAGTGCATGCAGCGCGGCACTTTTGCCTGACCCTGAGCGACCACTAATAATCACTAGTTGCATGCTGCCCCTCCCCTGATCTAAAAGCCTACCCAGAACTGGATGCGTCTAGGGGCGAAGTAATGAGCTGGTGTAGCTGTTCGGCGACATCTGTTTTGCGTAAGGCTTTGCGCAGATCTTCGTCAGAGAACTTTTGTGCTAGCTCAGCGAGAGTTTGCAAATGGGCTTCATTGGCCTCTTCTGGTACCAGCAGTACGAAGATCAGGTCAACAGGTTGGCCATCAAGCGCATCAAAATCGATCTTGTCGCGTAAGCGAATGAAAGTGCCCACGGCTTCGGAGCAGTGGCGCATACGACAATGAGGCAAGGCGATGCCCTGCCCGATACCTGTACTGCCCAGCCTTTCGCGGGCAATGAGACTTGAAAACACCTCTTCCGCATCCAGCTGTGGGATCTGCTGGGCAATAAAGCGGCTGAAGTATTCAAGAACTCGTTTTTTGCTCCCTCCAGGCACCCCTGCTAGGGTGCGCTCGAGGGTCAAGATATCATTAAGTGGCATATCGGGTAGGGCAGCAATAATTAGTGGGTGGCGCCTTGCAGGCGAGCTTGGTTCTTTTCTTTATGCTTGATCAGCTGGCGGTCGAGTTTATCAATCAGCTGGTCGATAGCGGCGTACATGTCTTCGGTCTCACCGCTGGCATGAATTTCTCCACCAGCCACATTCAAAGTGGCTTCAGCAATTTGACGGAGCTTATCAACAGTCAGCGTGACTTGCACATTGGTGATCTGGTCAAAATGGCGTTCCAACTTGGCAAATTTAGTTTCAACATATTCACGCAAGGCAGTTGTCAGTTCTACGTGATGTCCAGTGATGTTCATTTGCATAAGAAAGCTCCTTGTCTTGAGTAGCATGAAATTTCATTGTAACCCTTTTTCAATGAAAGCAAAGCCTTGCTGGTCGATGAAGGGTTAAAAATATCACTTGACAAAAATAGAGCTGCATCATTAGCCGAGACGCTTGCGTTCGCTTGAAGGAGGAATGTTCATCGCTTCTCGATACTTGGCAATGGTTCTACGCGCGATTTGGATGCCTGATTCGGCCAGAAGCTCGGCGAGTTTGTTGTCTGAAAGCGGTTTTTTCGGGGGTTCATTATGGATGAGCTTTTTCAGCATCGCGCGAATGGCGGTTGAGGAGGCCTCGCCCCCTTGTGCTGTTGCGACATGGCTAGAGAAAAAGTACTTCAGCTCAAAAATACCCTTGGGTGTGTGCATGTACTTCTGAGTGGTGGCGCGAGAAATAGTGGATTCATGCATCTCGATCGCTTGGGCGATATCCGCCAAAATCATCGGCTTCATATACTCTTCGCCATGCTCAAAGAAATCCTGCTGGCGCTCGACGATCTTGCTGCCGACCTTGAGCAGCGTCTCGCTGCGGCTTTGCAGGCTTTTGATCAGCCATTGCGCTTCCTTGAGATGCTCCTTAAGGTACACATTGGTGTCACTGTTATCGGCACGACGTATTAAGTCTGAGTAGCGCGATTGAATGCGCAGCTTGGGTTGGCTCTCTGGGTTGAGTTCAACGCGCCAGCCTAGCTCGGTGCGGGTAACCAGCAGATCAGGGATTACATAGGTGGCGGGTTCGCTTTCAATACTGCTGCCTGGTCTTGGGTTGAGTGATTGGATGAGTTGAATGACCTGCTGGAGTTCAGCTTCGCTATTCAGGCGCAGGCGTCTTTGTAGGAAGCGGTAGTCTCGGTTGGCCAGTACTTCAAGATATTGATCAGCCAGGCGTAAGGCCGCAGTGCGCCAAGGTGTCCCGCTGGGAAGTTGCTCAAGCTGGAGCAGTAGGCATTCACGCAGGTCGCGGGCGCCCACGCCAGTAGGATCAAAATGCTGGATCAGCTTTAAGACGGCTTGGACATCTTCGTATTCGAGATCGCCAAGCAGATCGGGTTCTTGTGTTTTCAGCGCCAGTGTGAGGGCTTCTAGGTCTTCCAGTAGATAGCCGTCGCTATTAATGCTATCGATGAGGGCTTCGCCTATCAGCCGGTCAGGCGCATGATGGACGTTGAGATTGAGTTGCCAGAGGAGGTGATCTTGTAAGCTCTGTGCTTGGCTATCGCGCGCATAGTCTTCGCGGTCATCTTCGTACTGTCCAGAGCCGGCCATCATGGTTTCTGGCGTATAGATGTCATCCCAGGCCGTATCGATTTCGAGTTCTTGGGGAATGCTGGTTTCTTGCCAGTCGTCTGTTGAGACGGGATCAGCTTGGGGGTCGTTCGTCGCCTGTTCTTGATGGTGGCTGGCTGTATCTTGTAAAGGGCTGTTGATGGCGGGTGCTTCATCGAGCTCTTGCTCTTCGAGTTCAAGTAAGGGGTTGGACTCAAGTGCCTGTTGTATTTCTTGTTGTAAATCCAATGTCGAGAGCTGAAGCAGGTAGATGGCCTGTTGCAGCTGAGGGGTGATCACAAGGCTTTGCGAAAGATTGAGTCCAAGACTGGGTTTCATCGACATGCTGACCTAAACCTAAAAGCAAGAGGAAGGGTGGCTGCCTCAACAACCGGCCTTCTCTGAGCGAGGCATTGCCAAGGTATCAGAGATTCTTAAAAGATGGGAGCAGTGGGCTGGTAAAAACGCCGTCAATGGTGTGCAAATGCACTCATCTCCATTGATTAGCGCATTTACAAGGAGTGGGTGCGCTGCTCCGAAGGTCAGCATAGCAATTATTATGCCATTCGCTCAAGTGTTTTAAATCCCGAGGCGTTAAATCTTAAAGCCTTCGCCGAGATAAACGCGGCGGACGTCAGGGTGATGGAGGATTTGTTCTGCATTACCTTGTGCAATGATCTGTCCTTCACTCACGATGTAGGCGCGTTCGCAGATTTCGAGCGTTTCGCGCACATTATGGTCAGTGATCAGGACGCCAATATTTCTGGCTTGCAGTTGGCGGATGATGCCCATGATCTCAGCAACAGAAATCGGATCAACGCCAGCAAAAGGCTCATCCAGCAGAATAAAATCTGGCTCATTGGCCAGTGCGCGTGCAATTTCAACACGCCGTCTTTCGCCGCCTGAGAGGCTCATTCCCTTGCTGTGACGGATATGGGTGATCGAAAACTCTTCTAAGAGTTGATCTGCCAGCTGTTGGCGTTGTGTGGGATTGAGTTCTTTGCGCAGCTGAAGAATGGCCAGCAGATTTTGCTCCACGGTGAGCTTGCGAAAGATAGAGGCTTCTTGTGGTAAATAGCCGAGCCCAACGCGCGCGCGGCCATGCATGGGCAGTGCCGTGATGTCTTGTTCATCCAGTAATACCTGCCCCCCATCGGCCTTGACCAGCCCAACAATCATATAAAAAGAAGTGGTTTTGCCTGCCCCGTTGGGGCCAAGCAAGCCAACAATTTCGCCTTGATGGACTTCAAGGCTGATGTCCCGCACTACGGGACGCTTTTTGTAGCTTTTTTGCAGGTGCTGTGCGCTGAGGCGTTTGCGGGGCGATGGTTTTGACATTAGGGGTTCTCGCGACGCTGAGGAGTCAGAATGATTTCGACCCGAGAGGCTGGGCTGGATTCAGGGGCCTGCTCGGCCTGTAAATCCTGAGTAGTGAGATGGTAAACCAAGCGATGCCCTTGGAATTCGTCTTCGCCCTGAATCAGGCGTGCGCGCCCAGTGAGGGTGAGGGTTTCGCTGGCAGGATGATAGTCGATGACTTCAGCCCAGGCCTCAACAATAGGCTGATCCAGCTGGGGTAGATCACGCATATAAGCTAAGGGCGTTTGTCCCTGTGCGATGGCCTGCTGTAGTTCGCCCTGCGCACCACGTATCAGGCGCAGCTCGCTGGCTTCGATTTTAAGTTCGCCTTGCGTGACTTCAACATCGCCGCGGTAGGTGGCTGTTTGTGTTTGCTGCTGCCAGTCCATCTGTTGTGCTTGGACGCGAATGGGCGCTTCGCGGTCTTCAGGCAGTGCCAAGGCTTGGGAGGCGATGAGGCTCAGGCTCAGCATCCAGGCGCAGCGTGTTGCAAAAGGGCTCATGGTAACGGGTCCTCTGATGCCGGTGAGAGGAGAAGGTATTCACCCTCAACGGCTTGTAAAAGTTGGAGATGGCCTGTTTCGAGATCGGCCTCAAGGCCAACGGCTAAGGTGTGGCCGGCAGGACTGATGAGAGCGACGGGATCAGGTGTCCATGCGCGCTGCGTGGTGCGATCAACCCAGAGGCGCTCAGTCAGTAGGCTGGGCTGGTAGGGCGAGCTGGCGTCGAGTGGAGTCAGCTCGACAGCTTCTGTGAGCAGCAGCTGCTCCTGCTGCCATTCGCCTGTTTCGGCACTCCATGCCCAGCGGCCAGAGGGCATCCATGAGATGCCTTGAGGCTGGGTCATCCATAGGCGCTGGTTTTCATATTGTGTGGCCTGCTGCGCCTGAGCTTCTTGTTCAAGTCTTCCGCTGGCATCAAAGTGACGTAGGGAGAGATGTTCGATCACCGCTTCCGGTTCACCCTGTTCATCGGGAAGCTGAGCGCGGGGCAGGCTGTTTTCTTGGCGCTGGGTGAGCCAGACCAAGAGTAGGCCGAGTAAGACTAAGCCGGCGATGCCAAGGGTTTCTTGCCTTTGTGTTGGGCGAAGAAAGGCGAAGAGCTTGCTGATCATTATTCGCTGAGCGTGCTGTAAAGATAGTGGTGTAAGCAGGCTGTCCAAGTTCCTTGAGCCTGCATGATCAGATCGCAGAGTTCACGGACAGCGCCCTGACCGCCTTTTTGCTGGGTGACATAGTCGCTGTGCTGCTGGATATAGCTAGGCGCATTGCTGACTGTGGCGCCAAACCCTGCTTTTTTGATGGCGGAGAGATCAGGTAGATCATCGCCGCAATAACCTATCTGTGACCAGGTGAGGCCAAGCTGTTCGCGCAATTGGTTGAGCGCCACTAGCTTGTCTTCTCGGCCTTGCTGCAAATGCGTGATACCCAGTGAGGCTGCTCTTTGTGCCACGAGGGTGGATTGGCGTCCGGTAATGATCGCGAGTTCAACGCCGCTGGCTTGCAGTAGCTTAAGGCCCTGGCCATCTTGTGTGTTAAAGCCTTTGAACTCTTCGCCCTGATTGCCAAAGTAAAGTGTGCCATCGGTCAGTACGCCATCCACATCGAGTGCGAGAAGGCGCAGAGGGCGGAGTTTTTCTAAAACGCTTGCTGAAGAATCCATGGGGCTCCTGTTGTGCTCGATCGGTTTTAAATCACGCCAGCTTTTAAGAGGTCGTGCATGTTCAGTGCGCCGACCAACTGCTGCTGTTGGTTCACAACCGGTAGGGCGCTGATTTTGCTTTCTTCCATAATATGAACGGCTTCAGCCGCGAGCTGTTCAGGTTGCACACGCTTCCCCTTGAGGGTCATCACTTGTTCGACACGCGTAGAATGCAGGTCGAGCGAGAGGTCTAAAACACGCCGTAAATCTCCATCGGTAAAGACACCCAGCAGATGATCTTGTTCATCCACGACACAAGTAAAACCGAGGCCGGTTCGTGTGATTTCGAAGAGGGCCTCACGTAGGCTTGCTTGAGGGGGGACTCTTGGAACTTGATCTTCTTGGTGCATGATGTCAGCCACGCGCAATAATAGGCGCCGCCCAAGGCTTCCTCCGGGATGAGAGAGGGCGAAATCATCTGGACCAAAGCCGCGCGCTTCGAGTAGGGCGATCGCTAAGGCATCGCCTAGTGCGAGTGTGGCTGTCGTGCTGGAAGTCGGGGCCAGATTCAGCGGGCAGGCCTCACGACTAATGCTGGCATTCAGATGCAGGGTCGCCTCGCGTGCTAAAGTCGATTGGGGCGCGCCGGTGATGCTGATGATGGGGATGCCCAGGCGCTTCAGAAGAGGCAGTAGTGAAGTGACTTCCTGCGTCTCTCCTGAGTTCGATAAAGCCAGAACCGCATCTTGACGGGTGACCATGCCGAGGTCACCATGGCTGGCCTCACCAGGATGCATGAAGAAGGCGGGTGTGCCTGTACTGGCCAAGGTGGCGGCAATTTTATTACCGATATGGCCTGATTTGCCCATGCCGGTCACGATCACCCGCCCAGTTAAACCAAGCAGCAGCTCGCACGCTTGATCGAACTGGTGATCGAGTTGGCCGAGCTGTTCTTGCAAGGCCAGAATTTCAAGCTCTAAGGTGCGTTTTGCAGAATCTAAGTGTGTCATCGTTATGGTCATTACTTATGCGGGCAGGTTGGCCTCAGCGATAAAAAGCGCGTCGCTTGATGCCGCTTTGTGAACGAACAGAATCCAGCTAGTATACCTTTTTTACGCCTGAGGATGGAGTCCTAAGATGAGTGATTCAAGTCAGGAATCCGTACCGGTCCTGTGCCAAGATGCTGCCCCTGCTTCCTGCCCAGTGGTCGAAGTCTCGGGGTTAAGTTTTAGCCGTGGTGCGAGTTCTATTTTTTCACGGATTGATGTGCAGATACAGCCAGGTCAGATTACCGCCATTATGGGGCCAAGCGGCACTGGGAAAACCACTTTGCTTAAGTTGCTGGGTGGGCAGCTGGAGCCAGATGCTGGTCAGATCACCGTGTTTGGCCAAGACTTGTCGCGTTTATCACGCTCGGCCATGTTTGCGCTGCGCAGCCGGATGGGGATGCTGTTTCAATCTGGTGCGCTCTTTACGGATATGAGTGTTTTTGACAATGTGGCCTTTCCTTTACGCGTGCATACGCAGGATAGCGAAGAGCAGATTCGCGCGCGTGTACTGGCCAAGCTCTACGCTGTCGGTTTGCGCGGTGCGTGTGATTTAATGCCCTCTGAACTGTCGGGTGGCATGACGCGTCGAGTTGCCTTGGCGCGTGCCATAGTGCTTGATCCTGAGTTGTTAATGTATGATGAGCCTTTTGTTGGGCAGGACCCCATCTCGATGGGCGTGTTGGTCAAGCTCATCAAAAGTCTTAATCAAGAGCAGCAGCTGACCTCGATTATCGTTTCGCATGATGTGCAGGAGACGCTCAGCATTGCTGATCAAGTCTACCTTTTAGCAGGTGGTGAGGTGATTGCCTCAGGATCACCTCAAGCGCTGATGACCTCTGAAGATCCGCGTGTGCAGCAATTTATACACGGCTTACCGGATGGTCCGGTGCCCTTTCACTATCCAGAGCCTGACTATCTAGAGTCTGACTATCTAGAGTCTGAAGAGGCGACAGAGACAGAGGCCTCTGATCTTTCTTGTCCCGCCACGTCTGATTCACTGATGAAGGAGAAAGCCCTTTGATTGCGTTTCTTGCCCAACTTGGGCGACAGACTCTGACCCTCTTGGCCGCGCTGGGGCGCTCCAGTCTTTTTCTATTTCATTCTTTATGGGGCTGGCCCAGTCGCCAAGGTGGGCGTTTACTGGTGCAGCAGCTTTACAGCGTTGGCTTTTTGTCGCTGATCATTATTCTGGTGTCTGGTCTGTTCATTGGCATGGTGCTGGCGCTGCAGGGCTACACCATTCTGGTCGATTTTGGCGCCGAGCAGGCACTTGGGCAGATGGTCGCACTCAGCCTCACGCGTGAGCTGGCTCCTGTTGTGGCCGCCTTACTCTTTGCAGGTCGCGCTGGCTCGGCATTGACTGCCGAAATTGGATTGATGAAAGCCACTGAGCAGCTTTCTAGTTTAGAAATGATCGGAGTCGATCCGTTAAAAAGGATTGTAGCGCCACGCTTACTCGCCGGCTTGATTAGTCTGCCTTTGCTGACACTGATTTTTGCTACGGTCGGTATTGGCGGCGGCTGGCTGGTGGGTGTGGATTGGTTGGGTGTCGATTCGGGCGCTTTCTGGAGTAATATGCAGGCCGCCGTTGATTTTCGTCAGGATGTGCTCAATGGCATGATCAAAAGCCTCGTCTTTGCCTTTGTGGTGACCTGGATTGCCGTTTTTCAAGGCTATGATCTGTTGCCGACCTCTGAGGGCATTAGTCGCGCGACCACCAAAACAGTCGTCTACTCCTCGCTTGCGATTCTTGGTTTGGACTTTATTTTAACTGCCCTGATGTTTGCTCAGATTTAAGGATGGAGAAAAGAATGCGTCAACAAGTCAAAGTTGAAGTTGCGGTTGGCAGCTTGGTGCTCTGTGGTTTCTTGGCACTGGTTTTTATGGCCTTAAAAGTGAGTGGTTTGACGCTCGATACAGGGCGGCAGGATTTTCAAGTTGAGGCCTACTTTGGTGATGTCGGTGGCTTGAAGCCGCGCTCTAAAGTCACTTTGGCGGGTGTGGCTGTTGGGCGGGTGGTCAGCATTGATTTGGATGAGCAGTGGTTTGAGGCCCGTGTTGTGCTGGCGCTTGATGCACGTTTACGTGATTTGCTTAGCGAGGATACGGCGGCGGCCATCCAGACAGCGGGTCTGCTGGGGGATAACTACATCAGCTTGACGCCAGGCGTCGAAGAGGCGCGCTTGCAGCCAGGTGGCGTGATACGAGATACGCAATCTGCGCTCATTTTAGAGCAGTTGATCAATCAGTTTATTAGTGGTTCTTTAGGAGATTGAGTCATGTGGAAACAGCTATGGAAGCATTATGCTGGTGCCCTGCTGCTGGTGTTCTCGAGCAGTTTTGTACAGGCTGAAGCCTTGGCGCCCTATCAGGTCGTTGAGCGGGGTGTCGAAGCCATTACGGCCGCTTTTGAGGCGCAAAGCCCTTATTTTGATACGCAGCCAGAACGCTTGTTTGAAGCGCTGAATGGCGCGATGGAGCCTTATGTTGATTTTCGTCAAATCAGCTTGCGTGTCATGGGTGGGCGCTATGTTCAAGCCGCCACTCCAGCGCAACGAGATCGCTTTGCCGAGGTTTTTCAGGATTCACTCGTCCGCACCTTCGCACGCGGATTGATGACCTTTGATTATCGTGAATTTGATCTGGACATTACGCCGCGTCCACCTCGTTATGAAGACCAAGACCATGTTGATGTCATGGTTGTTGGGCAGGATGGGCAGCGCTATCCGGTGGTGTTTACCTTGCGTCAGCGCGATGGAGAATGGAAGGTGATTAACCTGATCGTCAATGGCGTGAATCTAGGGTTGACGCTCAATAGTCAGTTTGATCGCGCCATGCGTGAGCAGCGGCGTAACTTTGATCGCGTGATTGCCCAGTGGAGTGTGGAGGGCGTGATAGAAGAGCTGGAAGAACAGATGCAGCAGCCCTAAAGCGTCTTGCAAGCAAGATTGGATCATCCATCTAGGTTTTTTTTGCCCTTGCGATCTTGGCTGAAGGCTGCTCGTGAGGGCATTTTCAGTTATCATGCTGTCATTCGTCGTCTGGCGCGTTCCATGATGTTGCGGGTCTTGTAAACGGGTCTTGTTAGTAAGGCGCTGCAGATCAAAGTATCTAAGAAATAAATATCTAAGAAATAAGTCGAGCCCTGCTACGTTCAGGGCATCAAAGAGGAAAAAAACATGCAAGCTCAAGAGTTAAAAGCCCTATTAGAAAGTCGTCTGCCTGAGTGTGAATTTGTTGTGAAGGGCGATGATGGTCGTCATTTTGAAGTGATTGCCATAGGCGAAGTTTTTGCCAGCTTGCCCAGTCCGGTGAAAAAGCAGCAGTTGGTTTTTTCTGCCTTAAGTGAAGAGTTTGCCAATGACACACTCCATGCAATGGCACTGAAAACAATGACGCCTGAGCAGTGGAATCAGGCTAAAGATCTTCAAGTCGGTTAAGGCAGGTTCATGGATAAGCTAAAGATACAAGGCGGTGCGCCCCTTCAGGGGGAAGTGTGGATTTCAGGGGCTAAAAACTCGGCGCTGCCTATTCTCGCCGCCAGTTTGCTGGTCGATGGCCCTGTTTCAATCGGTAATCTCCCCCATCTACACGATATCACCACCATGATTGAGTTGTTAGGTGGTATGGGTGTGCAGGCGGTCGTGGATGAAAAGATGTCGCTGGAGCTGGATGCCAGCCATGTCGATCGCTGCATTGCACCCTATGAGCTGGTGAAAACCATGCGGGCCTCGATACTGGTGCTTGGCCCCTTGATGGCCCGTTTTGGCCATGCAGAAGTCTCCTTGCCGGGAGGCTGCGCAATCGGGAGTCGGCCGGTGAATCTGCATCTCAATGGTCTCAAGCAGATGGGCGCCGAGATCCGCGTTGAAGAAGGCTATATTCGCGGAAAGATCGAAGGCCGTCTACAAGCTGCACGGATTGTCTTTGATGTGGTGACCGTGACCGGTACCGAAAACCTGATGATGGCTGCTGTGCTGGCAGAAGGAACGAGCGTGCTGGAAAACGCTGCGCGTGAGCCAGAAGTGGTTGATCTGGCCGAGTTTTTGAATGCCATGGGTGCCAAGATTAGTGGTCAGGGCACCGATACCATCACCATCGAAGGCGTCGAAGCGCTTCAAGGCTGCCATTATGATGTCATCTCGGATCGCATCGAGGCGGGTACTTTTTTAGTCGCTGCGGCAGCAACGCGGGGTCGCATCAAGATCAAGCAAACGCGCACCGATATTCTAGATGCGGTGCTGGCTAAGCTCAAAGAAGCTGGCGCTAAAATTACACTGGGTGATCAGTGGATTGAGCTGGATATGGAGGGCCGTCGCCCTCAGGCTGTCAGTATTAAGACAGCGCCCTATCCTGCCTTTCCAACCGATATGCAAGCCCAATTTATGGCGTTGAATGCTGTAGCTGAAGGCACTGGCACGGTGGTCGAAACCATCTTTGAAAATCGCTTTATGCACGTGCAAGAAATGCTGCGCATGGGGGCGGATATTCAGGTTGAAGGCAATACTTCGATCGTTAAAGGCGTTGATCGTTTAACCGGTGCCCCCGTGATGGCGACAGACCTGCGCGCTTCAGCCAGCTTAGTGATTGCTGCTTTGGTTGCTGAGGGCGAGACCTTGGTGGATCGTATCTACCATATCGATCGTGGCTATGAATGTATCGAAGAAAAGCTGATGCTGCTCGGTGCCAAAATTAAACGTGTTGCCAGTTAAGCGAGGAAAAGCATGTCACCTACACTCACCCTCGCGCTGTCTAAGGGGCGTATTCTTGATGATACTCTTCCTTTGTTGGCAGCCGCGGGTATAGAACCTGCTGAAGATATTAAGAAAAGTCGCAAACTGGTTTTTGAGACCAACCTGCCTGGTGTGCGTCTGCTCATTTTACGTGCAACGGATGTGCCCACCTATGTCGAACTGGGTGCGGCTGATTTAGGCGTCTCTGGCAAAGATGTGCTGATGGAACAAGAAAGTGATGGTATTTACGAGCCGCTGGATTTAAAAATTGCCTCTTGTCGCCTGATGACGGCAGGCATGAAGGGCGTGGCTCAGCCGCAAGGGCGTCGTCGTGTGGCCACCAAGTTTGTGAAGCTAGCCAAGCGCTGGTATGCCGAGCAAGGGATACAAGTTGATTTGATCAAGCTTTACGGCGGGATGGAACTTGCCCCCTTAATGGGACTGGCCGATGAAATTGTGGATATCGTTGATACCGGCAACACTTTGGTCGCCAATGGCTTAGAGCCGCGAGAGTTTATTGCTGATATTTCTTCGCGCCTGATTGTGAATAAGGCATCGATGAAAATGAAGTATCAGTCCATCCAACCCCTGCTGGATCGGCTCAGAGAGGCGGTTGAGCAGAGAGAGCTTGCTCAGAGTTAGAGGAAAATCATGACTGATTCACTTGATGTGCGCCGTTTAGTGGCCTCAGCGGCTGATTTTGATCAGACGCTTGATGCGCTCTTGTCTTGGGAAGGTGTGTCGAACGATCAGGTTCAAGGTCGTGTCGAGCAGATTATTCATCGTGTCCGCCATGAGGGCGATAAGGCACTGGTTCAATTGACACAAGAGCTGGATCGTCATCCAGCGACAGAGATGAGTGCGCTTGAAGTGCCATCCTCTGCGCTGGAAGCTGCATTTCATGGCCTATCGACACAGCGACGCGAGGCATTAGAAGCGGCGGCAAAAAGAGTGACAGCCTATCACGAACGCCAAAAACAGGATTCTTGGTCCTATACGGAAGCGGATGGCACGATGCTAGGTCAGCAGGTCATGCCGCTGGATCGCGTCGGCGTTTATGTGCCAGGGGGTAAGGCGGCCTATCCTTCTTCCGTGTTGATGAATGCCCTGCCTGCGGCAGTGGCCGGCGTCAAAGAAATCATTATGGTGGCCCCAGCCCCTGGTGGAGAGTTGAATCCGCTGGTCTTGGCGGCAGCATGGCTCTGCAAGGTCGATCGCTTCTTTGCTATCGGTGGTGCGCAAGCCGTTGCGGCGCTGGCCTATGGCACAGAAACCGTGCCGCGTGTGGATAAAATTGTCGGCCCTGGGAATATCTATGTGGCTACAGCCAAGCGCGCTGTCTTTGGTCAAGTCGGCATTGATATGATTGCCGGCCCTTCCGAGATACTCGTCGTGGGGGATGGGCAGACCAATCCAGACTGGATTGCAATGGATCTCTTTTCTCAGGCTGAGCATGATGAAGAAGCGCAATCTATTCTCGTTAGCTGGGATGCAAAATGGCTAGATGAGGTGGAGGCCAGCATTCGTCGCTTATTGCCGACGATGGAGCGTGCAGAGATCATTCGCGCTTCTTTGGAGGCACGTGGTGCGTTGATTCAAGTGGATTCGCCAGAGCAGGCGATGGAGATGATCAACCGTATCGCGCCTGAGCACTTGGAACTTTCGGTCGCCGATCCTCACAGCTGGTTGCCGCAGATACGCCATGCTGGTGCGATCTTTATGGGGCGCTATACGGCGGAAGCCATAGGTGATTACTGCGCAGGTCCGAATCATGTATTGCCAACCTCAGGCACGGCACGCTTCTCTTCACCCTTGGGTGTTTACGACTTCCAAAAGCGCTCTTCGCTGATTTTTTGCTCGCCAGAAGGTGCGGATCATCTGGGGCGTATCGCCGCTGAGCTGGCGGAGGGTGAGTCCCTGACGGCGCATGCGCAATCGGCGCGCTATCGTGTGCGTGAAAACCAGCACTGAATTTTTGCAAGTTGGTTGCACTAGTGAGAGACGCCGCCAAAAGCGGCGTTTTCTTTTTTGCGCCCTAACAGGGAGCGCGCTGCAAGAGTCAAGGTGACGCCGTGGGTGCTTAATTGGCGTGGGCCGGTGCGCTGGCGGGCCGTTGACCGACTTCCGCTTCCACTGAAAAGGAGTCGCCATCTCGCTCTAATCCCAGCGTCACTCGCGTGCCTGGGCGCAGGCGGGCCAGATCATTAATGACTTGGCGAGCACTGCGCACCGCTTCGCCGTTGAGTTGTCGCAGATGATCACCTGGCAGTGCACCCGCTTGATGGGCAGGGCCGTTGCGCAATAGGCCGTTGATAATCAGGCCGCGATGGGTCTCCTGTAGATCCATGCCGAGCCAGCCGCGCACCACATAGCCCTCATTAATCAAATCCAACATGATCTGTTGTGCCTGCTGCGAGGGAATAGCAAAGCCTATGCCTTGTGAGCCGCCGGTGCGCGAGAAAATCGCCGTGTTAATGCCCAAGAGCTGACCAAAGGGGTTGATCAGTGCTCCTCCTGAGTTGCCTGGATTGATGGCTGCATCGGTTTGGATAAAGTCTTCATAGGTATTGATGCCTAAGCTGTTGCGCCCTAGCGCACTGACAATGCCTTGTGTGACGGTTTGTCCAACACCAAAAGGATTGCCGATGGCCAGCACAACGTCACCGACTTGCAAGGTATCTGAGGAAGCCAGATTGATGGCGGGGAGGGCATCCAGATCAATCTTGACCACGGCTAAATCTGAATCAGGATCACTGCCAATGATACGTGCAAAAGCCTCGCGGCCATCTTGCAGTGCAACGCGAATCTCGCTCGCGTTTTGAATCACGTGATGATTGGTGAGAATATAGCCCTCGCTACTGACGAGAACACCTGATCCCAAACTGGATTGCATGCGCTGCTGGCGCGGAATATGATCTGGCCCATAAAAGCGCTGTAGAAAAGGATCGTTGAAAAGAGGATGGAGGGGTTGTTCAATACGGACTGTACTATAGATATTGACGACAGCAGGCGCGGCTAAGCGCACGGCCTCAGCATAAGAAACCGGTCCTTGTTGGCGCGGGAGCTGAAGCGGCGCGCTCGCACGCACCTCAGCCACTCGCTCAGTGGGCTCGCTCAGGCTGGGATGCAGTGTTCCAGCCAGCCAGGGAAAAGCCTGTAAAAGTAAAGCAGCAAGGAGTAAGCCACTGACAATCGGCCATATAAGCTGGGGTCTAAGGAGGCGGCGCATGATGGGTTTTCCTTTGGCTGATCCTGCGGTGTCAAAAAACGATGATGAGAAAATGAAGGTGAGATGGTGATATGTCTATCGCGTTAACGCAACTGGTACAGCAGATCAATGCCTGGCTCGATATCGAGCAGTTCAAAGACTACTGTCCGAACGGGCTTCAAGTGGAAGGTCGCGCCACTGTGCGCCGAGTCGTGACTGGTGTCACGGCAAGTCAAGCGCTGATCGACCAGGCCATTGCAACTCAAGCGGATGCTATTTTAGTGCATCATGGGTATTTCTGGAAGGGAGAGCCTGCGCCGTTGACCGGCTATAAGGGGAGACGCATTAAAAGCTTGATGCAGGCTGATATTAGTCTGCTGGCCTATCATCTGCCCTTGGATGAGCATCCTCTTTGGGGGAATAATCAGCAGCTGGCTATTAAGATGGGCTGGCAGGTGCAAGGCAGCATGGCTGGAGAGAGCTGGCAATATGGTTTGCATGGCTGTTTGCCCAAGCCCTTATCGGCCGGGCAGTTCGCGGATGCGTTGACGCAGCGATTGGGCCAGCCGCCCCTGCATCTGGCGGGGCATCAGCGTCCATTGAAACGCATTGCCTGGTGTACAGGTGCTGCGCATGGGGGGCTATTACGCGCGGCTGAGCTGGGCGTGGATGCTTATGTGACAGGTGAAGCGAGTGAGCAGAGCCTGCATCTGGCGCGTGAGCTGGGTGTTGATTTTTTTGCCGCCGGTCATCACGCAACAGAGCGCGGTGGTGTGCAGACGCTGGGGCAAGAAATCGCTCAGAAGATGGGGTTGGATGTCGAGTTTATTGATCTGCCTAATCCTGTTTAAATGGTTTACTCATTCAGCAAAAAAGCCGCAATAGCGGCTCTTTTGCTGAGGAGGTTTTGTTCAGGTGCAGGTTTGGCGTTACACCACGGCTCATTAGAGGCGTGTTAGTGGCGTGGTGGCTCAAAAACCTGAGGCTTCAGGCCAAAATCTTCGGAGAGGGTGCCACGACCTTGCTGCGGATCTGAGTAGTCCTTAGGCGGCGCAATTTCTTCTGTGAGATCCTCAAAATCTTCCGCGTGGCTTGACTCAAGTGTTTCCTTGGGCTTGTCTTCGGTGAGGCGTTGAATAACGGCTTGGTCGCTGCACAGATATTCAGCATCTTTGCGCACATGCTGTTCCATTTCTTGCAGCTGCTTAGAAAGGGCGTTAAGGCCGTCGGCAGTCCGTGAGAAATGATCGTTTAAACCTTCGCGCAGCTGGTTGAGTTCAAGCTCTTTTTCGGTCAGTTGATGCTGAACGCGTAGATTGTGAGCCGCATTGGCGTGGGTGAAATGGTAGGCCAGTGCCCCCAGGCCAGCGCCGATCAAGAAAGACAGTAAAATCAAAATCCAAGAGGTGTCGGCCAGAGTCACAGGCAAGCTCCTTGTGTCAGAGACAGGAAGTGAAAAGTTGTTGCTTTGACTGTCATTATAGCGGTCAGTTCAGGTCAGGGGTCAAGCCTTATGCAGCGGTTGTGGCCTCCACTTTGGTCTTGGCAGCTTGGGGTGTTGGTGGAACTGACGTATAATCTGCGCCCCGATTCTGCTTTGGGCGTCGTGGCGCCGCAAAGTCATCCCCTTGATCTCTACTAATCCGAGGAAAAAATCATGACGCCACTTGAGCGCTATGAAGAAGATTTAAAGCGTCCCGATTTTAAATCCGATCCAGCTCAGCGCCATGCAGTGGAGCAGCTGCAGCGCCTCTATGATGATCTGCTCGCGGCCCCTGTTGCTAAAAAAAGTGTGCTCGCGCGCTGGATGGGTGGCGCTAAAAAAGCGCCCACTATCCAAGGTTTGTATTTCTGGGGAGGGGTTGGGCGCGGTAAAACCTACCTGGTGGATACCTTCTTTGATGCCTTGCCCTTTGAGCAAAAAATGCGTAATCACTTTCACCGCTTTATGCAGCGAGTCCACGCAGAGCTGAAGCATTTTGCGGGGCAGTCTGATCCCTTGCGCCATGTTGCGCGCAAGTTGGCGGGTGAGATACGTGTTCTGTGTCTGGATGAGTTTTTTGTCAAGGATATTACCGATGCGATGATTCTCGGTAATCTGATGGATGCGCTCTTTGCTGAGGGTGTTGTGCTGGTCACGACTTCAAATATCGTCCCAGATGATCTCTATAAGGATGGCCTGCAGCGTGCGCGGTTTTTGCCGGCGATAGATCTACTGAAAAAACATACCCAGGTTGTCAACGTTGATAGTGGTGTTGACTATCGTTTGCGTACCCTGACGCAGGCTGAGATCTATCATTATCCGCTTGATGATCAGGCGGAGGTGACCTTGACGCAAAGCTATGAAGCGATGGTGCGCGTTGCAGGTGAGTTTGATCAGCCTATTGAGATTAACGGTCGCGCGATTATGGCCAAGCGTGTTCACGATCAAATTGCGTGGTTTGAGTTTGATGCCTTGTGTGATGGGCCGCGAAGTCAGTATGACTATATTGAGCTGTCTAAGGTTTTTCACACAGTGTTGATTTCAAATGTGCCGCAGCTGGGGCGCGAGAAGGATGATCAGACGCGCCGCTTCATTAATTTAATTGATGAGTTTTACGATCGCCAGGTCAAAGTGATGATGACAGCCGAGGTGAGTATTGCTGAGATTTACACTGGCGGTAACTTGGCTTTTGAAATCGCGCGCACGCAAAGTCGGTTGCTCGAAATGCAATCCCATGAATACCTTGCCCGCGAGCATAAGCCCTAGATCTTTGTGCTGGGATGGGTTAGAATTCGCGCTCCTGAAATCTAGAGCGACTTCAGGCGGATGTTAGCCAAAGAGAAATCATAGGCTAACCAATAAAAATAGGTAAAGATCAGTGTGATCTGCATGATAGGAGCCAAGGCTAATGTCACGTAAGTCACGAAGATCCTGCTTGCCTACCTTTGAGCAGATTAAAGAGTAGAGTCTCAATGAAAACTTTTTCAGCTAAACCAGAAAGCGTTAAACGCGACTGGTATGTGGTTGATGCCACAGACAAAACCCTCGGTCGCTTAGCGACTGAACTGGCTCGCCGCCTGCGCGGAAAGCACAAGCCAGAATTCACCCCTCACGTTGATACTGGTGACTACCTCGTCATCATCAATGCTGAGAAGATCAAAGTGACTGGCAACAAAGCCAAAGACAAAATCTACTACCGTCACTCAGGTTTCCCCGGTGGCATCAAGCAGATGTCTTTTGAGAAGCTGATTGATCATGCTCCTGAGCGTGTTATTCAAGGTGCTGTTAAAGGCATGTTGCCAAAAGGCCCGCTGGGTCGTGCTATGTTGGCAAAATTGAAAGTTTATGCAGGTGCCGAGCATCCGCATGCTGCCCAACAACCGCAATCTCTGAATATCTAACGGAAGGGTCGTCATGTCTGCAAATCAAAACTACGGCACCGGCCGTCGCAAAACTTCAACTGCTCGTGTCTTCATGAAGCCAGGTAGTGGTCAAATCTCGATCAATGGTTCAAGCTTGACCGAATACTTTGGCCGTGAAACTTCACGCATGATCGTGATGCAGCCTTTAGAACTGACCGATTCTGTTGCGAAGTTTGACCTGTACATCACTGTTGCTGGTGGCGGTGCAAGTGGTCAGGCTGGGGCAATTCGCCACGGTATCACACGCGCTCTGATGGATTATGATGAGTCGCTGCGCGGCCAGTTGCGTGCAGCGGGTTATGTTACTCGTGATGCGCGTATGGTTGAACGTAAGAAGGTTGGTCTGCGTAAGGCGCGTAAGCGTCCACAGTACTCCAAGCGTTAATTGCTGGAGGGCTGGTTTCGGCCAACTCAAAAACGCCTGGCCTCTCTATGCTGGGCGTTTTTTTTTGCCTAGATCTTTATTTTGCCTAGATCAAAGAAGAATAACGGCTCTACCACTAATTCACTAGCTTCTATAAGGTTGTCTTTCTTGTGTTAGTGGGCACTTTTTCTTAAGATTAGAGCTATTTAGAAATGGTTCGGCCTGTATGATGCAAGTCGAATGGACTGTTTGTAGATGGGGAGACCTTTGATGAGCAATGATGGCGTAAACCAGGGGCGGCGACGCTTCCTCGTTGGTGCGACATCCGTCGTTGGGGCGGTAGGCGCAGTCGGGGTGGCAGTACCTTTTGTCGCTTCTTGGCAACCTAGTGCTAAAGCGCGTGCAGCAGGTGCACCAGCCACGGCCGATGTTTCACGTTTGGAACCAGGTCAGCAGATGACGGTAGAATGGCGCGGACGTCCAGTATGGATTATTCGTCGTACACCTGAAATGCTGGAATCTTTGAGCGCGATAGAGGGTAGCCTTGCTGACCCTGAATCGAATGTGAGCTCACAGCAACCAATCTATGCGCAGAACCGTTACCGTTCGCGCAGAGAAGAAATGCTGGTCGTGATCGGTATTTGTACTCACTTAGGTTGCTCGCCAACCTATCGTCCAGAGGTTGCTCCCTCGGATCTGGGTGCGAACTGGCTGGGTGGCTTCTTCTGTCCTTGCCACGGATCACGCTTTGACCTCTCTGGTCGCGTGTTCCGTAACCAACCAGCACCGACTAACTTAGAAGTCCCCCCCTATAGTTTTACCGATGAGAACACGATTGTTGTCGGTGTCGATGAGGAGAATGCCTAATGGGTAACCCGAATCGCGTAAAAGCTGAAAAAGGTTTGATGCGGTGGATTGATGATCGCTTTCCTGCAACCCAAATGTTCCAGGATCACCTCAGCAAGTATTATGCGCCTAAAAACTTTAACTTCTGGTACTTCTTTGGCTCACTTGCACTGTTAGTGCTGGTGAATCAGATTCTGACAGGTATCTGGTTAACGATGAGCTACAACCCTTCTGCGGAAGGTGCCTTTGCATCCATGGAATACATCATGCGTGATGTTGAATATGGTTGGCTATTACGTTACATGCACTCCACTGGGGCTTCTGCCTTCTTCGTTGTGGTTTATCTGCACATGCTGCGTGGCATGATGTATGGCTCTTACCAAAAGCCTCGTGAGCTGATCTGGATTTTTGGTATGGCGATCTACTTGGCGCTGATGGCTGAAGCCTTTATGGGTTACATGCTGCCTTGGGGTCAGATGTCCTACTGGGGTGCCCAGGTCATCATCTCTTTGTTTGGCGCTATCCCGGTCATTGGTCCTGACTTAGCGCAGTGGGTGCGCGGTGATTACTTGATCTCCGGTATTACACTGAATCGCTTCTTTGCTCTGCACGTTGTGGCTCTGCCGATTGTGATTCTCGGTCTGGTTGTGCTGCACATTCTGGCGTTGCATGAAGTGGGCTCCAACAACCCAGACGGTGTTGAAATTAAGAATAATTTGGATGAGAACGGTGTGCCCAAAGACGGTATTCCTTTCCACCCTTACTACACAGTGAAAGACATCGTGGGTGTCGCGGTCTTCGCCTTTGTGTTTGCGCTGATTGTCTTCTACTTCCCAGAAATGGGCGGCTATTTCATTGAGCATCCTAACTTTGAACCTGCCAACCCGCTGAAAACACCAGACCATATTGCTCCTGTTTGGTACTTCACACCCTTCTATGCCATTTTGCGTGCGATCACCTTCTCGCTATTTGGTTTAGATGCGAAGTTCTTGGGTGTGGTCTTTATGGGTGCGGCCATTGCGGTCTTGTTTGTTCTGCCTTGGTTGGATCGTAGCCCAGTACGCTCGATTCGTTACAAAGGTTGGATGAGTAAAATCGCGCTGATCCTCTTCTGTATTAGCTTTGTGGTTTTGGGTGTGTTGGGTGCACTGCCTTCAACGCCGGGTCGTACCCTAGTTGCACAAATTGCAACCGCTGTGTACTTCCTCTACTTCATTCTGATGCCTTTCTATACCAGAATGGAAAAATGTAAACCTGTTCCAGAAAGGGTGACTGGCTAATGAAAAAGCAACTTCTTGCCTTCTTATTGATCCTGGTCCCTATGGTGGTGACGGCGGCACCCTCAGGTCGTCTCGACCCGATGAGACCCGATATCTATAACTTTGAGTCCCTGCATAATGGTGCGCGTTTGTTCGTCAACTATTGCATGGGTTGCCATACGGCTGAGTTTCAGCGCTTTGCACGCACAGCGGAAGACCTAGGTATTCCACAAAGCGTGATCGAAGAGAATCTGATTTTAAGCCCTCAGCAGGCTTATAATGATCAGATGCGCAATGCTATGACTGAGCAAGATGCAGCAGCTTGGTTTGGTACGCCTCCGCCTGATCTGAGCCTGATGACACGCCTGAAGGGTGCAGACTATGTCTACAGCTTCCTGCGTGGTTACCACCTTGATCCAAGTCGTCAGTGGGGTGTGAACAACACCGTCTTTGCTGATGTGGGTATGCCGCACGTGCTAATCGACTTGCAGGGCGAATACCGCCTGGTTTGTGATCCTAATGAAGTTGAGGTGCGTACGGTCGACCCTCTGCGCGGCACTGTGGCCAATCCACGCGATTGCTTTGAGCAAGTGCGTCCTGGCTCACTGTCGCCTGCTGAGTATGATCAAGCGATTTATGACCTCACTAACTTCATGGTGTATGTAGCTGAGCCCAGCAAGTATCAGGCAAACGCTCTTGCACCTAAAGTGCTGCTGTTTATTTTCGTCTTCTTTATCTTCGCTTATCTGCTGAAGAAAGAGTACTGGCGTGATATTAAACACTAATAGCAGTGATATTCTGTTAGACTGTGTTGAATAGTAGTGAAGTTGGCAAAAGCGTACAAGGTATGTGCGCTTTTGCTTTTTCTGGTCCAGCTGAGTATGGACTGATTGACGAGTGAGGATTGATCAATGGGCGTTGTAACCAAGCGTTCTTCCATGACTTTTTTCTCAGATGGTGAGGATCATTATAGTCACCGGGTGCGAATCGTTTTGGCTGAAAAAGGAGTGACTGTCGATCTTTTAGATATCAGTCCAGATAACAAGCCCGAAGAATTGGCTGATCTGAACCCGTACAATAGTTTGCCAACGCTGTTGGATCGAGATTTGGTGCTCTATGAATCCAAGGTGATGATGGAGTATCTGGATGAACGCTTTCCTCATCCGCCTCTGCTGCCTGTTTATCCTGTGGCGCGTGCACAAAGCCGTTTATGGCTGCACCGGATAGAGAAAGAGTGGAGCCCGCTGGTAGATCAGTTGATGTTAGAGCGCTCTGGAAAAAAAGCAGACAAGGCGCGTAAAGAGTTGCGTGAAAGCATTATGAGTGTCGCTCCTATTTTCCTGGATCGTCCTTTCTTTATGAGCGATGAATTCAGTATCGTCGATTGTTGTGTTCTGCCTATTTTATGGCGTTTGAACTACCTAGGTATTGAGCTTCCTGAGAAGCAGGTCAAGCCGCTGATAGATTATATGGAGCGTTCTTTCGATCGTGATGGCTTCTTGGCTAGCCTGTCTGAAGTTGAGCGTGAAATGCGTTAATCAGTGAGGAGCTGAAGGTGAGTTTATCAAGTCGTCCTTATTTGTTGCGTGCGCTCTATGAGTGGCTATTGGAGAATGAGTTAACACCTTATATTCTGGTGGCTGCAGATCTGCAGGGTGTTCGTGTTCCTCAGAATCTTGTCAAAGATGGACAGATTACGCTGAATATAGCACCGAGTGCTGTACGAGATTTATTGATGGATCTAGAGTGGGTGAGTTTCAGCGCCCGTTTTAATGGTCGGCCTATGCAGGTCGAACTGCCCATCGATGCGATCTTGGCTATTTTTGCCCGTGAAAACGGAGCGGGTATGGCTTTTGGTGCTGAGCCAGTCTTGGCGCCGGTCAAAGGTCAAGATATGCCTCAGCCAGAAGCTGAGCTGCCAAAAGAGGATGTCAAAGAGTCGGGAGCTAAGGTGAGCCATCTCACCGTGATTAAATAACACCTTCCTTGGTGAGTGTTTGATGAGCGACCCAAAAAAGCCAAGCTTTAGCTTGGCTTTTTTTATGCTTGGGTTGAGCAAAATCCGTGTCAATCCATACCGCCAAACAGGGTTTCATCAATGAAATCGCACAGGCAGTGAATGACCAGCAGATGCACTTCTTGGATGCGTGCAGTGACGGTGGATGGAACACGGATCTCGCAATCTTCTGGGCTGAGTAGTGCCGCCATATTGCCGCCATCCTTCCCTGTTAAAGCGATCACGCGCATTTCTTTTTCATGGGCGGCCTGAATGGCTTGGATCACATTGGCCGAATTGCCGCTGGTTGAAATCGCGAGGAGTAGGTCACCTGGTTGACCAAGCGCTCGAATTTGCTTGGAAAAAATCTCATTGTAGCTATAGTCGTTAGCGATAGAGGTGAGCGTGGAGGTATCCGTGGTGAGTGCCATGGCTGGAAGACTGGGGCGCTCACGCTCGAAGCGGTTGAGTAGCTCAGATGAAAAGTGCTGAGCGTCCCCAGCTGAGCCGCCATTACCGCAGGAGAGAATCTTTCCATCATTGAGAAGTGCTTCGACCATCATACCGCCTGCATGAGCAATAGATTCGGGCAGAACTTGACTGGCCAGTACTTTGGTGTCGATGCTTGCATTAAAGTGTTGTTGGATGCGTTCAACAGTATCCATAATTAACCTGTGTGTCTGTGAGCATTGATATCAGTGTGATGACTGATGTTTGTGCGGTGTTTTAGAAGGCATCTTGTATCCATGTCAAGGCCGTTGCCTGCTCAAGATTACCATTGATTGAGATGACATCAAAGCGGCAGGGCGGGAGGTGAGTGTAGCGCCTTAGGTAGACCTCAGCTGTTGCACGGCAGCGGCGGATTTTTTGGGGCGTGATGCTGCCTATTCCACCACCGAAGCGGGCGCTCACCCGGTAGCGGACCTCAACAAATACGATTGTCTCTTGTTGCTGCATAATGAGATCGATCTCACCGTAGCGGCTGCGAAAGTTGCGTGTTCGGCAGCGCAAGCCTTGCTGAAGTAAATAATGGAGTGCATATTCCTCGGCTTTTTGGCCGTTACGAAGATGAGGTGGTGGGCTTGGCATTCCTTTGCCTCCTTAATTTCTCTCTCGAAATCTATCCATGCGTTTCTAGTCTTCTGTCAGCTGCTCCACAAGAGGTTGATGCTCGAGGCTGCTTGGGTTGAGTGGACGAGCACGTCCTTGGTGGAACTCTCCCCAGCTGAGTTCGCGAACTAGGCGCTGGTTTTGCTGGCTTAAACGGCCTGTGGCACCATTTAAGCGACTGTCTGGCAGGGCCTGCAGGACGGCCAAGCGTTGAGCAAGAAGATAGGCATCGACCCCCATGGCGTAAAAGCGACCATAGCGCTCCATCTTGTGTGGCCAGGCTTCAGCTAGACTGGTTTGTAGTGGCGTAGGTGGCTCCAAATACCAAGGAATATCGTTAAAAATTAAGCCATTCATATCCTGATCGCGTTGATGACGATAGGGGCCAGCATAGACAGAAGAGGTGGCCATGACGGGCAGATGGCCTGCAAGAAGGAAGTCCAGCGCGGGTTTGACTTGGCGCGCCGTGGTGGGATTGGCATGTAAAAATAAGAAATCAGCATCTTCGCGTGGTCGTGGTACAAAATGCGGTCTTTGTCCGAGTAAGCGAATCAGGCGCTGATGTCGCTGCTGGCTCAAATTGACTTCAAGCAGCTGGCGTAGCGAGGCATCGAGATTTTGACGGTTGTTCAGGCTTTGCTGTTGGGCGATCTGGCCACCCAAGGCTTCCCAGTGTTCAATAAAGCTCTCTGCCACACGGCTACCCCAAGCATCCTCGGGCGTGACAACTAGAGCACGGCGAAAACCAGCCTCCCAAGCTCGTTGGGCCACCTGATGGGCTTCGTTTTCAGCCGAAAGGCCAAATTGAAACAGCTGAGGGTTGCGTGCTTGACTGAGATTGCCATAGTTCAGTGCGAGCGTGGGTAGCGGCAGACTGCGACGGCTTTCTAGAAGATCTACGCTGGCTTTTTCTAAGGGGCCAATGACCAGGTCGGCACCCTCGGCAATGGCTTGCTGATAAAGTGCATCCAGGGTTTTGCCTTGCTGCGTGTCATAAAAACTTAAGCGTGGGGCCGTGCGCCCTTGTTGAAGGTGCTCAAGTTGCTGGGCAATCAGTGCTTCGCGCAGCACTTGTGCAGCCTCGGCTAAAGGGCCGCTTTCAGGTAGAAAAACAGCAAGATGGCGAGGCTGGGCTTCAATCAAGCTGATGAGTTGTAAGAGTTCTTCTGGAAAATAAGTGCGTGCAGGATGCTGCGGCCAGCGCTCTTGCCAAGCGGTCAGAAGAGGTTCAAATTCTTCGAAGGTATCAAGAGCGCGACGCTTGATCACGGCCAACTCAAACCAGGCGGTCAGATCGGCGAGTAAACCTTGGCGCTGCTGAGCGAGAAAGAGCTGCTGTTGCAGGGCTTCCGTTGGTAGCTGCTCGATATCCTGCCAGAGTTCTTGGTAGGTTTGGCGGCGCTGCGTCTCTTGAGTCGCGACTTGAGCTTGGAAAAAGCGCTGCTCGATGGCTTGTGGGATGAGGCCGCTGATGCGCAGTGCCGAAGCTCTCCATCCGCGATAGAGATACTCTTGCGCTAAGGTGATGCTGCTGAGCTGTTCGCGTCCTTGTGATAGCCGCTCCAGTGTCAGTTGACCCTCGCCCAGAGCGAGGCCAGTGAGGGCGACCTGCTCCATATAGATCCAAACAAAGTCTTCAGGTAGGCGCTGTACATGAATGCTCGAGAGGAGGTTGAAGCTTGCCGTATAGGCCGATTGCTGTGCTAAGATGCTGGCTTGCTCAAGGCGGCGAAGTTGCGTTTCAACCTCTGGATCGGCGTGAGGTTCACGGGCAAAGAACTCGCTAGGTAGTCTCTGGCTTGTGGTGCCGCAGCCAACGAGAAGCCATGCGCAGAGCCCGATCAGTAGCAGTCCTCGTAGGTATTTCAATCTAGCTTGAGACATCACGCAAAGCATCCTTATCAGTATCAGTTAATTGCATTGAGGCGGGCCTCGGTGCTTACTCTTGGAAAAATGAATGAATGATTTGACCGCTGAATCGCAGCAGGTTGCGTATCAGCATAACAAAATTCCAGCTTGTCTGTATGTGGTGGCCACTCCGATAGGCAATTTAGGTGATTTTAGCGAGCGTGCCAAGCTGATCCTTGAAAAGGTCGATTGGATCGCCGCCGAGGATACGCGCCATACACAAAAGCTACTCAGTGCTTTTGGTTTGCGCCGTCCTCTGATGGCTTTGCATCAGCATAATGAAGAGCAGCGCAGCCAGCAGCTCATCGCCTTATTAAGACAGGGCAAGAGTTTGGCGCTGGTTTCGGATGCGGGGACGCCCTTGATCAGTGATCCGGGTTTTCCTTTGGTGCGCGCTGTCCGTGCAGCGGGCTTTGATGTCGTCCCCATTCCCGGCGCCTGTGCATTAATTGCCGCGCTCTCGGCTTCTGGTTTGCCGACCGACGAATTCTACTTTGCAGGCTTTTTGCCAGCTAAGGCGTTAGCACGAGAGCAGCGCCTGCAAGGTTTGACGCGGATGACGGCGACCCTCGCATTTTATGAATCACCGCATCGTCTGTTGCCGAGCTTGCAAGCGCTTGCGCTCACGCTGGGTGGTGATCGGCAGATGTGCCTGGCACGTGAGCTGACTAAGCGCTACGAAACTTTTTTGTCAGGTTCGATTGACCAGGTTTTGGCGCAGGTTGAGGCGGATGCCCAGCAGCAAAAGGGTGAGTTTGTTCTGTTGATTGAAGGTGCTAAGGCGCGTGATGAAGAGCAGGGTTGGGATGAGGCTTGCCGTTGGATGCTTGCGCTAGAGCAAGAAATGCCGCCTTCGCAAGCGGCTGCTCTCGTTGCGCGGATGACAGGAGTCAAGAAAAAGCCCTTGTATCAATGGTTTTTGCAGCAGGGCGATGAGAAGAAAGCTTGAGCTTATCGACCTTTATCTATATCCTTTCGCAGCGGAAGTCAGCTGGACAGTCGCCGCTACTCTTGAGTAGGGGAGGAAAGTCCGGGCTCCATAGGGCGAGGTGCCAGGTAATGCCTGGGGGGCGCAAGCCTACGGAAAGTGCCGCAGAAAGCAAACCGCCGATGGCCAGCTTAGGTTGGTACAGGTAAGGGTGAAAGGGTGCGGTAAGAGCGCACCGCGCCTCTGGTAACAGAGGTGGCAGGGTAAACCCCACTTGGAGCAAGACCAAATAGGAACCCTTATGGCGCGGCCCGCGTTGGGTTCGGGTAGGTTGCTTGAGCCTGAGAGCGATCTCAGGCCTAGATGAATGACTGTTCTCGACAGAACCCGGCTTATAGGCTGGCTTCCGCTTTTTCTCCACTGACTCATCCCTGCAGGAGAGATGGCTTTCTCGCTGTGATTGGCGTTGGCTCTTCATCAGGGCGCAGCCTAAGGCTCATCTGATCCTGTTGGTTTGATCGTGATTTAAGAGCCTCTTCACTCTCGGGATAACGAGTTCATGACATCTTCTAGCCGGCTGCCGGCCCCCGCACCAGATCAGCATATTACCGTTCTCCTGCATGAAGCGGTGGCGGCCTGCTTAACCGATCCTGCCGGTATTTATATTGATGGTACCTTTGGCCGTGGTGGCCATAGCCGTTTATTGCTCAGCCAACTCGCACCAGAAGGTCGCTTGCTCGGTATTGATAAAGATCCGCGCGCTTTAGCTGCAGCGCAGCAACTTGCTGAGGAAGATGCTCGTTTTTCTTGCCAGCAGGGTTCTTTTGCTCAACTTCCTGAATACTTGGCTGCGCGCGGCTGGTCAGCCGGCGTGCAGGGTATTTTGGTCGATCTCGGCGTCTCTTCACCCCAAATTGATGATCCAGAGCGTGGCTTTAGCTTTATGCAGGATGGCCCGCTGGATATGCGTATGGATACCACGCAAGGCGAAAGCGCGGCAGATTGGTTGGCGCAGGCCAGCGAAGCCGAAATCGCTGATGTGCTTTTTCATTATGGAGAAGAACGTCACGCAAGACGGATGGCCCGTGCACTGCTGAAGGCACGTGCCGAAGCCCCGATCACGCGTACCTTAGCCTTGGCCGAAATTATCAAGGCGGCCAATCCTAGCTGGGAAAAACACAAGCACCCTGCCACGCGCGCCTTTCAGGGCATACGGATTCATATCAATCGTGAGTTGGATGATCTGAAGCATCTCCTCGCACAGGCGATGTCTTGTTTAGCTCCAGGCGGTCGCTTGGCTGTCATTAGTTTCCACTCCCTCGAAGATCGGCTGGTGAAGCGCTTTATGCGTGATGCGGCTCGAGGAGACGCCCATCTTCCGGCGCATGTTCCTTTTCGCCATACTGAACTCCGACCTGAACTGCGCTTGATTGGTAAGGCCACCAAGCCTTCTTCAGAGGAAATTGCGCTCAATCCACGTGCGCGTAGTGCTGTTCTTCGTGTGGCTGAAAAACTGCCACTTCTCACTGACTAGTCGCTTCCTGGGGGTGTGCAGGATGTCCTTCCCTGTGTGGTCACAGCTTAAGCAGCGTTTTGATCAGTCCTATCAGGCGCTGCACCTCGGACATGGATTGGTCGTGCTGTTGCTGCTGCTGTTGCTGGCTTCAGCGCAGGCTGTGATTCATTGGACGCATGCTTCCCGAGGATTGCAGGTGCGCATGCAAATACTCCATGCTGAACGCGATGCCTTGCAGGTTGAATGGGGGCGCCTGCTCCTTGAAGAAAGCACCTTGGTTTCCCCTGCACGCCTAGAGCAGCAAGCGGCGCAGCAATTGCGCTTGAGGTTCCCTGAGCGAGCAGAAGTGCATATCAAAAGGATTCAAGTGCCATGAGTCAACCTGTCACCTCTGTCGCCAGTTCTGCATGGCGCTGGTATTTGATGTGGTTTGGCTTTTTGGCTTTAGCCTTGCTGCTTTTTGGGCGCTTGACTCAGCTGCATCTTTTTGAATATGAATTTTTACGCCATCAAAGTGATGTGCGCACCTTGCGCACCCAAGCCATGCCAGCCAGCCGTGGGATGATCACCGATCGTCACGGTGAGCCGCTGGCCATTAGTTCCCCTGTTGCGACCCTCTGGGCGAACCCTCGTCATCTGCCACAAAGTCAAGAAGACCTACAGCGCCTTGCTCTAGCGCTAGGGGAAGATCCTCAGGCATTTATTGAACGTGTTCAGCGCCTTGTTCGTCGTGAGTTTATCTATTTGCGTCGTCAAGTCACACCTGACTTTGCAGAGCAGGTGCTTGCTTTGGATCTGCCGGGTGTGTATGTCATGGATGAGTATCGGCGTTATTACCCGACGGGCGAAGTCACGGCGCATCTGGTCGGCTTTACCAATATCGATGATCAAGGGCAGGAGGGTTTGGAGCTGGCCTGGAATCACCGCCTGACGGCGACGCCTGGGCGTCAGCGTGTGCTGCAGGATTTGCGCGGACGCACGATTCGCCATCTTGAAACCTTGCAAGAGCCTGCACCAGGTCAAGACCTGATGTTAAGTCTTGATCTACGCTTGCAATACCTTGCCTACCGTGAACTCAAGGCTGCTGTTGAGCAGCATCAGGCGGTCTCGGGGAGCATGATCGTTCTTGATGCTCAGACAGGAGAAGTGCTGGTGATGGTCAATCAGCCGGCCTTTAATCCCAATAATCGTGGGCATTTGGATGTAGGCCGCCTGCGCAATCGGGCTTTGGTGGATTTGATTGAACCTGGCTCAGTCATTAAACCCTTGAGCTTGGCTGTAGCTTTGCAATCAGGGCAGTTTAGCGCTGAGGATGAAATTGATGCTTCTCCGGGTGTACTGCATCTGGCAGGACAGACCATTCGTGATTTTCGCAACTATGGCATGATGACACCCGAGCAGATTTTAACTCGCTCAAGTAATGTGGCCATTGCCCGAATGATCTTGCAGTTGCCTGATGAAATGCTGGTCCAGTTTTATGATGCCATGGGCTTTGGTCGCGCGACAGGGACGGGTTTCCCTGGGGAGGCCTCAGGTGTGCTGCCAGGTAGCTTTGGTATTAGTCGTATTAAGCGAGCGACTCTTTCTTATGGCTATGGCTTGTCGGCGTCATTAGGTCAACTGGCACAGGCCTACATGATTTTGGCGGATGAGGGGCGTTTGCATCCTCTCTCTTTGTTGCGTGTTGATCAGGTGCACACTGAGCAGGTTTTGGATCCTGAAATCGCACGTAGTGTGTTGAATATGATGGAATCAGTGACCCTGCCAGGTGGCACAGGCACGCGTGCAGCGATTCCTGGTTATCGTGTCGCAGGCAAAACAGGGACCGTGCATAAGCTGGGTGTCGCGGGTTATGGCTCAGGGGATTATATTGCCACCTTTGCCGGTATTGCCCCCCTCACCAATCCGCGCCTTGTGGCGGTGATTATGATTGATAGCCCACAGGGACAAGAATACTTTGGCGGTGAGGTGGCGGCCCCAGTATTCAGCCGCGTGATCGGTCAGGCCTTGCGCCTGCTGGATATTCCACCCGATGATCCAGATTATTTTGATCGTTAATGACAAGAGTTTTTATGCCCGTATTTCATTTAAAGCAGGACTTCAATCCAGAAACGCTCTTTGCGCTTTGGCCTGAATTGGCGCAGCACCCTCTTGCAGGCCAGTTAGCCACTGCTTTTTCTGCTGTGCGCCGTCTGGTAAAAGACAGTCGTTGCGTTGAGCCGAACGATGCTTTTATCCATCTGCTGGGGTGCACTGAGCAGGGTGATCTCTATCAAGAGCAGGCCTTAGCTGCCGGTGCGCGGGTTATTTTGGTCGCGATGGAAGCTGACCAGCCGCTGGATATGCGGTGTGAGGAGCGCGCAGGGCAGACGCTGGTGTGGCTTGATCTGCCTGATTTAAAAGCGCGTCTTGGTCTTTGGTTGGCACAAATTCGCGCTCAAACGGCCAAGGTGGAGGGTGTGGCGAGTCACCTGAATAGTGTGGCGGTCACGGGTACGAATGGTAAATCCTCAGTGGCGCATTTTTTGACCCAGGCTTATCAGCAGTTGGACCAGCAGGTTGCGCTGGTCGGGACGCTGGGCTATGGGCGTTTATCTGCTTTGCAGCCGGCCACGCATACCACTCCAGATCTTTTGGTCATGCATGATTTCTATCAGTGCTGGGCCGAGGAGGGGGTTTCTCAGGTGGTGCTGGAGGCGTCTTCTCACGCCTTGGATCAAGGTCGCCTAGATGGGTTACAGATTCAGACGGCAGTGTTCACCAATCTGACGCGCGACCATCTGGATTACCACCCGTCTTTTGCCGCCTATGGTGCAGCCAAAAGACGGCTTTTTGAGCGCCCTGAGATAGAGCGCGGTGTGATCTGTATTGATGATGCCTTTGGGCAAGAGCTGGCTGCGACATCCTGGCCTTACCCTGTGTTGACGTATAGCCTCGATGCGCAGAGTCAGGCCGATTTGAAGCTGCTCCAAGTCAGCTATCATGCGCAGGGTATCCGTGCTCAGTGTTTGCTGCAAGGTCAGCCATTACAGCTTGAGCTGGGGCTGCTGGGTGATTTTAATCTGGCGAATGTATTGGCTGTGGCGCTAGTACTCTGGCCACAAGTCCAGGATCTGCGTCATCTGCAAAAGCTGCTCAATGCATTACAGCCTGTTCCGGGGCGGATGCAGTGCCTTGAAACCACTCCTCAGGTCGTCATTGATTATGCGCATACGCCTGATGCTTTAGCGCAAGCCCTACAAGCGGTGCGGCGGCATACTCAGGGTCGGCTCTGGTGTGTTTTTGGCTGTGGTGGTGATCGTGATACGGGCAAGCGCCCCTTGATGGGTGCTGCCGCAGCGACCTATGCCGATCAACTCGTGGTGACTGATGATAACCCCCGTTCAGAAGATCCGGCGCTGATTCGTGCTGCTATCTTGGCGAGTGCTGGTTCGGCTGCTGTGGCGATCGGTGATCGTGCTCAGGCGATTGCCTACGCGCTGCAACAGGCAGGCCGTGATGATGTGGTGTTGATCGCCGGTAAAGGGCATGAAACAACTCAGCAGCTCGGTGCGATCACTGTGCCTTTTTCCGATGTTGAGGTGGCTTTGCAGCATTTAGAGTCACATGGACTCAAGGCGCATCGACAGACAAGTACAACCTCTTTGATCAAGGGTACGCAGGATCTTTCATGCTAATTCATTCTACTGTGGCGCAAACGGCGGCCTTTTTAGAAGCACCTTGGCAGGGCACGCCAGAAGCAGGTGATCAACTCTGGACTTCAGTGACGCTAGATAGCCGTCAGATTCAGCCTGGTGCCCTGTTTGCTGCCTTACGAGGTGTGCACCAGGATGGTCATGCTTATCTTGATCAGGCTGCAGCCGCTGGAGCCTGTGTAGCCTTGGTGGAGGCTTGGCAGCCTGCCCCTCTTGCACAAATAAAAGTGCCTTGTGTTCGTCGTGCCTTAGGTCAGCTGGCGCAGCAGCAGCGCGCTGCCTTTCATGGCTCAGTGATAGCGATTACTGGGAACAGCGGCAAAACCTCGGTCAAAACACTGGTGGCGCATCTGCTGAGCCATTTGGGTGCTCAGGTCTGCGCTACGCGCGGCAATTTGAATAATGATCTTGGCGTGCCTTTGACACTCTTTGGCTTGGAGCCGCAGCATAGTCATGCGGTGATCGAGCTGGGAGCGAATCATCTGGGTGAAATCGATTATCTGGCAGGTTTGGTACAGCCAAATGTGGCGCTGATTACCAATGTCACCGGAGCGCATCTGGGTGAATTCGGCAGTCTAGAGGCGATTGCCCAGGCCAAGGGCGAGTTGCTGGCGCATGTGCAGTCTCAGGGCACGGCCGTGTTGAGCGCCGATGATGTTTTTTTTCCTTATTGGAAAAAGCAACTACATCATGCCTCAGCGCAACTTTTGACCTATGGTCTGCATCAGGGTGATCTTTGCGTCGCACCAGAGATCCAGTTGGATTTACAGGCAACACAGGCCCTGCTCTGTGTGGACCAACAGCGCATCGCCTTCACACTAGACTGGCCCGGGCGACATAATTTGAGTAATGCCTTGGCTGCTCTGGCTGTACTGCGTGCTTTGGGTTGCCCGCTGGTTGAAGCTGCGCGTGCCTTGGCGCATTTACCAGAGCAACAAGGTCGGTTACATCAATCCACCACTTATGCAGGTGCTCAGCTGCTGGATGATAGCTACAATGCGAGTCCAGGTGCAGTGAAGGCGGCTTTAGCCACACTCGCGCTCTGGTCAGGACCGCGCTGGCTGGTGCTGGGAGATCTGGCTGAATTAGGCGAGGCTTCTGCACAGATCCATCGTGAGTTAGGTGAAGAAGCGCGCCGCCAAGGTGTTGTGCGCCTTTTTGCTTTAGGTTGTGATGCGGCTTTAGCGGCTGAGGCTTTTGGTGACGGTGGTGCCGTTTTTGCACATCACCAAGCTTTAGCGGATGCCTTAAAACAAGAACTGAATCCACAGACGTGTGTGTTGGTGAAAGGTTCACGTCGAGCAGGTATGGATCAAGTCATTCAATATTTAACAGCCTCGCTCTGAGGCATTCGATCAAAGAGACAACCTCATTATGTTACTCTGGCTCACTAGTTATCTCAGTGGTATTCATAGCTTCTTTATTGTTTTTAATTATTTGTCTTTACGGGCGATCCTGGGCGTATTAACTGCGCTGAGTTTTTCTCTGTTATTGGGCCCTTGGATGATTCGACGCTTAACCCAGCGCCAGATCGGCCAGGCGATTCGTGATGATGGCCCTCAGTCTCACCTGTCAAAAGCAGGCACGCCGACGATGGGTGGGGCGTTGATTCTATTATCGATCGCGTTGAGCACCTTGCTCTGGTCTGACCTGAGTAACCGTTATGTTTGGATCGTGCTGCTGGTGACCCTAGGTTTTGGTGCCGTTGGATGGGTTGATGATTGGCGCAAGGTCGTTGAGAAAAACCCTCGAGGCCTGCCTGCTCGCTGGAAGTATCTGTGGCAATCGGTGATTGGCTTGATGGCGGCTGTTTTTTTGTACTACACCGCTCAGCTACCCGCAGAAACCCAATTGATTTTTCCCTTCTTTAAAGGGGTCGTGCTAGAGCTAGGGCCAGCATTTATCCTACTGACTTATTTAGTGATCGTCGGCTCCAGTAATGCGGTCAATTTGACTGATGGATTGGATGGCTTGGCCATTTTACCGACCGTGATGGTGGCTGCTGCGCTGGGTGTGTTTGCTTATGTCAGTGGCCATAGCGTGTTTGCGCAATACCTGCTTATTCCTTTTATTCCTGGTTCGGGTGAGCTGGTGGTCTTTTGTACTGCCATTGTGGGCGCAGGCTTGGGCTTTCTCTGGTTTAATACCTATCCAGCTCAAGTTTTTATGGGTGATGTCGGGGCGCTGGCGTTGGGAGCTGCCTTGGGTGTGGTGGCGGTCATTGTGCGTCAGGAGATTGTCTTGTTCATTATGGGTGGTGTTTTTGTGATGGAGACCCTCTCGGTGATCCTACAAGTCGCCTCCTATAAGCTGACGGGGCGGCGCGTCTTTCGTATGGCGCCCTTGCACCACCATTTTGAATTAAAAGGCTGGCCTGAGCCGCGTGTGATTGTTCGTTTCTGGATTATCACCGTCGTGCTGGTGTTGATTGGCCTTGCCACCTTGAAGCTCCGATAAGCGAGGTGTTTTTTGATGGCTTCTGTCTCTTCTGCGGCCTCTTACCTCGTCATTGGTTTGGGTCAAACCGGTCTGGCGGTGGCGGACTATCTACAGCGCCAGGGCTTGCGTTTTGCGGTCGCGGATACCCGTCAGGCCCCCCCAGGTTTGGCGGCTTTTCAGGCCACTTATGCCGGGGTCGATGTACGGCTGGGTCCTTTGGATGCAGACTACCTGAAGCGCTTTACGCATCTGGTGGTCAGTCCTGGATTGAGTATCCATACCCCCGAAATCGTCGCTGCTCGAGAGGCAGGTGTGGAGGTGCTGGGTGATATTGAGCTTTTTTGCCAAGCCGCTCAGCAACCGATTATTGCCATCACTGGCTCCAATGGCAAGACGACCGTCACGACCTTGATCGGTGCCATGATCCAGGCTTGTGGTTATCGCGTCGCTGTGGGGGGCAATATCGGTATTCCTGCGCTCTCGCTCTTGACGCAGCCAACCGATTTTTATGTTTTAGAGCTTTCCTCTTTTCAGCTTGAGACTCTGTCGTCTCTTCGTGCTCAGGTCGCCTTGCTGCTGAATATCAGTGAAGATCATCTCGATCGTTATCCTGATATGGCCGCTTATGTGCAAGCCAAGCAAGCCATTTTCCGCGGCTGTGCAGTCGCAGTTTACAATCGTCAAGATGGGCAGACTGAACCCGCCTCAAGCGGTTCAGCGCGCCGGGTGAGCTTTGGTTTGGATGCGCCAGTGACGGATCAGGATGTGGGTGTCGGTCTGCATCAAGGAAAAGAGTGGCTGATGCAAGGTCAGCACCCCTGTTTGCCAGTGGATCAGGTTCAGCTTGCTGGTCTGCACGGTCGTAGTAATGCTTTGGCCGCCTTGGCTTGTGGTCTAGCCGCTGGCTTGCCTTTAGAGGGTTTGTTGCGTGGCGTGCGCCAGTTTGTGGGCCTACCTCATCGCTGTCAGAAGGTCGCTGAATTGGCCGGTGTGCGTTATTACAATGATTCTAAAGCGACGAATATTGGCGCTGTTTTGGCGGCGGTGCAGGGATTGCAAGAGGAGGTCGCTCGCCTCTGGTTGATCCTTGGTGGTGAGGGTAAGGGGCAGGATTTTGATCTGCTCAAAACAGGTCTTGCTCAGGCCTGTGCCGAGGGCAAAATTGCTGGGGTGGCTTTGATTGGTCGAGATGCTCCGCAGATTAAGACCGCGATGCATGATTTGTGTGCCTGTGTGATCAGTCAGACGCTTGATCAGGCCGTCTTGTCATTGTCTGCCCTAGCCCAACCTGGGGATGCAGTGGTGCTGTCACCGGCCTGTGCCAGTTTTGATCAGTTTAGCGGTTACCAGCAGCGCGGAGAGGTGTTCGTGCAATGCGTACAGCAACTCAGCATCTAGTCCACTTTTGGGAAAGAAGCTTCAGTGCGGCGCAGCGCGTGCATCGGCATAGTGTCGCTAGTTTTGATGCTTGGCTGATTTTTGCTGCGCTGGCCTTACTGGTGATTGGCTGGCTCATGGTGAGCTCGGCTTCGATTGCGGTGGCTGAAGCGCGTACTGGTCAGCTGGGTTATTTTGCATTGCGTCAGGCGCTTTTTATCTTGGTTGCACTCAGCGCAGCCTTACTGGTCGTAAGTATTCCACTGGGTTATAGCTTTCGCTTGGGTTATGTGTTCCTGCTGTCCGCTTTTGCACTGCTGATTTTGGTGCTCTTGATTGGGCGAGAAGTCAATGGCAGTACGCGCTGGATTAGCCTTGGGCTAGTGAACCTGCAGACTTCGGAGCTGGCTAAAATCTGTATGGTGATTTATCTCTCAAGCTATCTTGTGCGCCATCTAGAGAGCGTGCGTCATACTTTTGTTGGTTTTGCTAAGCCCTTGTTGATGGTGTTCTTATATGGCGCGTTCCTTTTTTTACAGCCGGATTACGGTAGTCTGGTGGTGATGACAGCGGCCGCCTTGGCCATGGTGTTTTTGGCAGGGGCCCGTCTTAGTTATTTTACCCTCATGTTCATTTTGGTGGTGCTTGGGTTAGTGCTGATTGCTTTTATTGAACCCTATCGTGTCCAGCGTTTGATTAGTTTTCGCGACCCTTGGTTGCATCAGTTTGATTCAGGCTATCAGTTGACGCAGGCCTTGATCGCTTATGGACGTGGTCACTGGCTGGGTCAGGGGTTGGGGAATAGCGTGCAAAAGCTGTTTTACTTGCCTGAGGCCCATACTGATTTTATTTTTTCCGTCCTGAGTGAAGAGCTGGGGTTGATCGGTGCGCTGACAACACTAGGTCTTTTTGTGTTGCTGGTCAGTCGTGTGCTGGTGATTGGGCGTCTTTGCGAGCAACAGCAGCAGCTCTTTGCTGCTTACGTGTGCTATGGCATCGGTATTCTGCTGGGTTTGCAGGTGGTGATTAACCTGGGCGTGAATGTGGGGCTTTTGCCGACCAAGGGGCTGACGCTGCCTTTATTAAGCTATGGTGGGAGCAGCTTGCTTTCTAGTGGTATCATGTTGGGTTTGGTTTTTCGAGCCGATCTTGAGCGGCGCTGGCAAGAGGCCGCTGTCTCACGCGATTCGGTGCACAAGAGTTGATTTTATTCTAGAAGGGAGAGAGATACCTTGGCTGAGCCAAAGAAAACCTTGATTTTGGCAGGTGGAACAGGCGGACATATCTTTCCTGGTCTGGCTCTGGCTGAAGCCTTAAAGGCTCGAGGAGAAGGTGTTTACTGGCTGGGCTCGCAAGCCAGTATGGAGGCAGAGCGAGTGCCTCAAGCGGGCATCGCTTTTTATGGTCTCCCTGTTAAAGGCTTGCGCGGTAAAGGGCGCTTAAGTCTTCTCTTGGCCCCTTGGCGTCTGTTGACTTGTCTTTTTTTGGCGCTGGCGTATTTGCGCCGTATTCGACCTGATCAGGTGGTGGGTTTTGGTGGCTTTGCCAGTGGTCCGGGTGGCTTGGCGGCCTGGTTACTGCGTATTCCCCTTTCTATTCATGAGCAAAATGCGCTGCCTGGTTTCACTAATCGTTGTTTGGCTCCGCTCTCTCGTCATGTTTTCACGGCTTTTCCGCAGGTACTTCAAAAGCATCGGCCTATCTGGGTTGGGAATCCTGTTCGTCACACCCTGTTGCAACTTCCTCCGCCAGAGCAGCGCTATGCTGAGCGAGAAGGGCCTTTGCGCCTGCTGGTGGTGGGTGGCAGCTTGGGCGCGCAGGTGCTCAATGAACAGCTGCCAGCCGCTTTAGCCTTACTCGCACCAGAGGCGCGTCCTGTGGTGCGTCATCAGACTGGGCGTGGTAAGTTAGCCTCTACGCAGGCCGCTTATCAGCAACTTGATGGTGCTACGCAGGTTGAAGTGACGGAGTTTATCGAGGATATGGGGGCTGCTTTGGCGTGGGCTGATCTGGTGATCTGTCGTGCGGGGGCGCTGACCCTAGCAGAGATGATGGCGGTCGGTGTGGCCTCGATTCTCGTGCCCTACCCCTTTGCTGTTGATGATCATCAAACGCATAATGCGCGCTATCTTGCCGACCAGCAAGCTGCTTTGTTGGTGCCGCAAAACCAGTTGAAAGCATCGCAGCTGGCGCAATGGTTAGGGCAGGATGCCGCCAGCTGGCGTCTGGAGTTACAAGCGCAGGCGCAGTGTGCTCGTGCTTTGGCAAAAACCCAGGCCACCGAAGATATGATTCTTGAATTAGAGCGGCATTGATTCTTTTTTATTATTGATTTAACTAAGGTTTTTTATGAAAACACGCCCTTATCCTGTCCCTATGATGCGTCGCATTCAGCATATCCATTTTGTTGGCATTGGGGGATCGGGCATGTGTGGTATTGCAGAAGTGCTCTTAACTCAAGGTTATCAGATTAGTGGCTCAGATCAGCAGGCTTCTGCCGCAGTCAAGCGTTTACAGGAGCGGGGTGCGCAGGTGGCATTGGGTCATGCGCCTGAGCATATCCAGGGTGCTGATGTGGTGGTGGTTTCTACAGCTATCAATGCTGAGAATCCAGAGGTGAAGGCAGCGCTTGAACAGCGAATTCCGGTTGTGCGCCGTGCCGAAATGCTGGCCGAGCTGATGCGTTTTCGTCATGGTATCGCTGTCGCTGGTACCCACGGTAAAACCACCACGACCAGTCTTGTTGCTTCTATTTTTGCTGAAGCTGGCTTAGACCCGACTTTTGTGATTGGAGGTAAACTGACCCAAGCGGGAACCAATGCACGCTTAGGTGAGTCGCGCTATCTGGTGGCTGAAGCAGATGAATCAGATGCTTCCTTTTTGCATTTGCAGCCGATGGTCTCCATCGTGACCAATATCGATGCGGATCATATGTCGACCTATGGCAATGATTTTGATCAGCTGAAAAAAACCTTTATTGATTTTTTGCATAACCTGCCCTTCTATGGTTTGGCCGTGCTTTGTTTAGATGATCCGATTATCAAAGAGCTGTTACCTAAAGTGGCTCGCCCGACGCTGACCTATGGTTTTCACGAAGAAGCTGACTTTAGGATTACGCATTTTGAGCAGCAGGCTAATGTGATCCGTTTTGAGGTCGAGCGACCTGGAGAGCTGTCAACCTTATCAATCTGTTTAAATACCCCAGGTCGCCATAATGCGCTGAATGCCGTCGCGGCTGTTGTTGTTGCCAGTGAGGAGGGGGTTGAAGATGAGGCGATTCTTGCTGGTCTGGCTGCCTTTCAAGGCGTTGGTCGACGTTTTCAGCGCCTCGGTGCTTTTCCTCATGCTTCTGGAGAGGGTGATATCCTGCTGGTCGATGACTATGGTCACCACCCCACTGAGGTGGCTGCGGTCATTCGTGCGGTGCGTGAGGGCTGGCCAGAACGTCGCCTAGTCATGATTTATCAGCCACATCGCTATTCACGCACCCGAGATCTCTATGAAGACTTCGTCAAAGTCTTGGCTCAGGTGGATACGCTCTTACTGCTGAATGTCTATGCCGCTGGCGAAGCACCGATTCCCGGTGCTGACAGTCGTAGCCTTTGTGCAAGCTTGCGTCAGCGAGGGCAGGATCCGATCTTTGTTGATGATCCTAGCGAGCTTGAGTCCTTGTTGGCCCGAGTTTTACGCCCAGGAGATTTGTTGTTGACGCAAGGTGCTGGAGATATTGGCCAGATAGCGCAGCGCCTAGCCAAACAGCAGTTAAAGTTGGACTAAAGCGCCAGAGGGCGCTCCTGAATGAGACTGTCGGTGTTATCCGTTCCATCGAGAATAAAAGAGAGCAGGCATGTTGCTGAATCAACAAGAAATCAAAGCGCTTGGACGTGTTGCAGTATTAATGGGGGGGTGTTCTGCTGAGCGAGAGGTCTCTTTGCGCAGCGGTCAAGCGGTCTTGTCGGCTTTGCGAGCGGCGGGTGTCAATGCCTTCGGCTTAGAGTTAGGCGCGGATGCCGTTGCCCAATTGAGCGCGGAGCGCCCAGATCGTGCATTTATTGCGCTGCATGGTCGTGGGGGGGAGGATGGGAGTATTCAGGGCGTACTCGAATGGCTCCAGATTCCCTACACCGGCAGCGGTGTATTAGCCTCTTCTTTGGGAATGGATAAATACAAGTGCAAGCAGCTGTGGCAGGGCCAAGGCTTGCCAACGCCGGCATCTTGCCTTTTGCATGAGCACATGGATGCTGAGGCCATAGTTGAGCAGCTGGGTTTACCGATTATGGTCAAGCCTGCGCATGAGGGTTCGAGTCTGGGGATGAGTAAGGTGCACTCTGCGGCAGAACTTGAGCAGGCTTATCAGCTGGCGGTGCAATATGATCATTGCATTCTGGCTGAAGCCTATGTGCAAGGTCGGGAGTTTACCGTGAGCCTCGTGGGTGAGCAGGTTCTTCCTGTGATCGGTTTACGAACCCCCCATGATTTTTATGACTATGATGCCAAGTATCAGGCTGGAGATACGCAATACCTTTTGCCTTGTGGGCTTGATTCCGCCAAAGAAGCTCAGCTGCAAGCCTTGGCGCTTGATGCTTATTTGGCTGTCGGTTGTGAGGGGTGGGGACGAGTCGATATTATGCTGGATCAACAAGAGCGTCCTTGGCTACTCGAGGTCAATACCAGCCCAGGCATGACTGATCATAGCCTGGTGCCTCAAGCGGCGGCGGCGGCGGGGTTGGATTTTCAAACTCTTGTTGTTCAACTTCTGACTTCAGCAAGGTTGAAAACGCTGACCTCAGAGCATTGGTTTGATTCCGCTCGTTAAGTTAATGAAAAGGCGCACTTGGCGGTATTGGCTGCAACTTTTGCTCCCCTTGTGTTTGCTGCTGCTGCTGATTGCTTGGTGGCTGCAGCACACGCTGGTGCGCCCTGTTGGTCAGGTGAGCCTGTTTGGTGAAGTGCGCTATCTGCCGCTAGAGCGAGTTGAACAGCTCGTGCGCCCTAGCCTAGCAGCGCCTTTTTGGCGGATGGATTTGGCGCATTTACAGCGCCTACTGCAGGCTGAGCCTTGGGTGGCTGAGGTGGATCTGATGCGCCGTTGGCCAGATCAGTTGGAAATCCATTTAGTTGAGCGCCAAATTTGGGCGCGATGGGGAGAGCGGGGGTTACTGGATGAGCAAGGAGAAGGCTTTGTTCCTGCTCAGTTGCCTGAACTCTTGCCTGAATTGCGCTTTGATGGTGCCGCTCATCAGCTCCCCCAGGTGGTCGCGCTATGGCGAGCACTGGATCCTATTTTGCAGCAAAGAGCGCTCTCGATCACAAAAATCAGCCTTGCACCCCGTGGTGCTTGGCAATTTGAGCTGAATGGCTCTATTAGAGTGATGTTAGGGCGTGATAATATAGAAAAGAAAATCAATCAGTTTTTATGGATTTGGGATGAATCTCTTGGTGACCATCCATCCGAGATCCGTGTGGTCGATTTGCGCTATCCGAATGGATTGAGTGTAAAAAGAAGCACGCAAGAAAATGAGTAGTTGACGCGCCCAGTGGCGTTAACGAGCGTCCTCGCTGAACTGTTTATGGAGTTGCATGAAATATGGCTCAAGATGCGCATCACGGCCAACTCGTTGTCGGTCTCGATATAGGCACTTCCAAGGTGGTTGCTATCGTTGGGCAACGTACCCAAGAGGGTTTGCTTGAAATCATCGGTTTAGGTTCTCATCCTTCGCGCGGACTCAAAAAAGGCGTTGTGATTAATATTGATTCCACTGTCCAGTCAATTCGCCGTGCTGTCGAAGAGGCAGAGCTGATGGCCGGATGTGAGATTCACTCAGTCAATGTTGGCATTGCTGGGAGCCACATCCAAAGTTTTAACTCCCATGGGATGGTGGCTATCCGCGGAGAAGCCACAGAGACAGACCTAGAACGTGTTATCGACGCGGCGCGCGCGGTCAAGATCCCCGGTGACCAGAAAATCATCCATATTCTGCCGCAAGAATACATTATTGATAATCAAGAGGGCATTCGTGAGCCCTTGGGAATGTCTGGTGTCCGCTTGGAAGCCCGCGTGCACCTAGTGAGCTGTGCTGTTAATGCAGTGCAAAACATAGAAAAGTGTGTCCGTCATTGTGGTCTTGAGGTTGAGGACATCATCTTAGAACAGCTGGCCTCAAGCTATGCCGTGCTGACAGATGATGAAAAAGAGCTTGGCGTCTGCATGGTCGATATAGGCGGTGGCACAACAGATATTGCCATTTTTACCGAGGGAGCAATACGCCATACTGCGGTGATCCCTATTGCTGGAGATCAGGTTACCAATGATATTGCGATGGCGCTGCGTACACCGACTCAGCATGCCGAAGAAATCAAAATCAAATATGCTTGTGCCTTGACCCAATTAGCTGGGCCGGATGAACTGATTAAAGTGCCGAGTGTCGGAGATAGGCCGCCACGAGATTTGTCGCGTCAGTCCTTAGCGGAAATTGTTGAGCCGCGCTACGACGAGCTGTTTACTCTGATCCAAGCTGAGATACGCCGTAGTGGCTTTGAAGACCTGATTCCTGCCGGTATTGTTCTGACCGGCGGAACAGCGAAAATGGAAGGGGCTGTTGAGCTGGCTGAAGAGATCTTTCATGCGCCTGTACGTTTAGCGAGCCCTCAGTTTGTGGCTGGATTGGACGATGTTGTACGCAACCCTATTTACTCAACAGGCGTTGGCTTACTCCATACCGCGCTAGCTCGAGGTCGGGTGCAGTCTTCGGCCGAGGCGAATCATTACCGCCAGGAGGTGTCGCAGCGGCCAGAAGTTGCCGCAGATGGACTGGTGGATAAGATAAAAGGCTGGTTTCAGCGGCAATTCTAAGCCATAATTGCAAAGAAATTTTACAAAGCGGCCTTTTTTTGCTGCATTGCGCTTTAATTGGACAGGATGAATTTGTTAATCTAAAAATAATCGGTTCATCCTTTTTTTGGTCTATTGCATCCCAGTCCGACCGAATAGAGTCATCAGGAGACGGCACATGTTCGAATTAGTTGAAAATTCACCAGCATCCTCAGCGGTTATCAAAGTCATTGGTGTTGGTGGCGGCGGTGGCAATGCAGTAAACCACATGGTAAAGAGCCATGTTGTGGGTGTGGATTTCATCGTGGCGAACACCGACGCACAGGATTTGCAAAAAAATGAAGCCAAGACACAGCTTCAGCTCGGCGGGCAAATTACAAAAGGCTTAGGTGCTGGCGCCAACCCTGAAGTGGGGCGCCAGGCTGCATTAGAAGATCGCGAAAGAATTAGCGAAGTTCTCCAAGGTGCCGATATGGTTTTTATCACTGCCGGCATGGGTGGGGGGACAGGGACAGGCGCAGCTCCGATCGTGGCTGAAGTGGCCAGAGAATTGGGTATTCTGACCGTTGCAGTTGTCACCAAACCCTTCCCTTTGGAGGGTCGCCGCAAAATGCGCGTGGCAGAAGAAGGTATCGCGCAGCTGATCCAGCATGTCGATTCTCTGATTACCATCCCCAATCAAAAGCTGATGTCAGTTTTGGGGAAAAGTGCCACCTTGCAGCAAGGTTTTGACGAAGCCAATAACGTTTTACTTGGTGCCGTTCAAGGAATCGCGGATTTAATCACCCAACCTGGCGAGTTGATGAATGTCGATTTCGCTGATGTCAAAACAGTGATGTCAGAAATGGGTATGGCCATGATGGGGACGGGAACAGGTAAAGGCGAGCAGCGAGCGCGTGATGCTGCCGAGGCTGCTGTCCGTTGTCCGCTGTTGGAGGATATTGAGCTCAAGGGAGCGCGTGGTATTTTGGTAAATATCACTGCGAACAATAGCTTTGGCCTTGGTGAGCTGACCGAAGTTGGTGAAGTGATTGAAGAGTTTGCCGCTGAAGATGCAACGATTATTTATGGCGCCACTGTGGATGAATCCATGGGAGACGAGGTGCGTGTTACGGTTGTTGCGACAGGTTTAGAGCGTCGTCACGAAGAGCCGCAGCCTGCACCCAAAAAGAGTGTGCAGCAGCAGTCCATCGCCCAGCCAAGTCGTCCGGTCCGCCCAGCAGCGCGTGCTGTGCATGAAGAGCCAGCACCTGTAGCGCGGCCTGCTCGTGTGCAGCATCCTGTGCCAGAAGGACAGAACAATATTGAGCTAGATATTCCTACGTTCCTGCGTCGCCAAGCAGATTGATGGGCTTGAGTTCAGTCGTATGTGATATAGCGCACAATAAGTCTTTTTTTGATAAAATCTCTGATTGGCATTTACCCAAGCTTTGAATTTGTTAAAATATAATGAAACGGCCATCTGTTCAGCAGATTTTTTAGTGATTTTAAGCTCCGTGGGAGCTGAGATGAGTGGCAATGATTAAGCAATGCACCCTCAGAAACACCATTCGCGCCACAGGTGTTGGTTTACACTCAGGCGAGAAAGTTTATTTAACACTCCGTCCAGCTCCTGCCAATACAGGTATTGTGTTCCGTCGAGTGGATCTTGATCCAGTCGCCGAAATTCATGCTTGTGCACAAAATGTGCGTGAAACCACTCTGTCGACGACCCTCTGTGAAGGTGATGCTAAAGTCAGCACGGTTGAGCACCTGCTCTCCGCTCTTGCTGGATTGGGTATTGATAACCTCTATGTCGAAGTCAGTGCGCCAGAAGTGCCCATTATGGATGGCAGTGCTGGCCCTTTTGTCTTCTTGATTCAGTCCGCCGGTATTCAAGAGCTGGAAGCCCCTAAAGAATTTATTCGCATTAAGAAAAAAATCGAAGTGCGTGAAGACGATAAGATTGCTAGTTTTGAGCCTTATGAAGGCTTTAGAGTCGGCTTTAGTATCGATTTTGATCACCCCGTTTTTCGTGATCAAAAGCAGACTACGGTCATTGATTTTTCGACCACCTCCTTTGTGCGTGAAGTCAGTCGTGCGCGTACTTTTGGCTTTATGCGCGATATCGAGTTTCTGCGTTCACGCAACCTGGCGCTCGGCGGCAGTATGGAAAACGCTATTGTCGTGGATGACTACCGTATTCTCAATGAAGACGGTCTGCGCTACGAAGATGAGTTTGTTAAGCACAAGGTGCTTGATGCGATTGGTGATTTGTATCTGCTTGGCAAAAGCTTGATTGGTGAATTTAAAGGCCATAAATCTGGACATGGTTTGAATAATCAGTTGCTGCGTGCTTTGATTGCTCAGCCTGATGCTTGGGAAGTTGTGACTTTTGAAGGTGAATCTGAGCAGTCGCCTATTTCTTATGCATCGCCCCTCGCAACAGCTTAAGTCTTACCATCTGATAAAACCCAGCTTAATGCTGGGTTTTTTATGTCTGCTCTGCCTGATGGCTCTTAGCTAGCATGATGAGCGCTGCTTTAAGTTCAGGGTGCTCTTCCTGATCGGCCATAGAGAGAAGCTGCTCGCGTGTGACGTCACTCAGCTGGATTTTTTTGGTTGGTATGGTTTTGGGTTGTGGCGGGCGAGGGCGAATTTTCAGTTCTATTCTCTCTAGATCAGGATAATGTTGCTGGAGTTGCATGCGGATCTGAGGTTCTGCAAAGCGAAAGTAGGTGAGCAGTGTGGCTTGGCTTGCCATCAAAATAAGGCGCTGCTGTTGCCAGTCGGCCACACGAAACTCATTGCGCAAGGCTTCAGGTAGCAGAGCAGTCAAATGCGTTTCAATTTGTTTCAGTTTTGTTGCTCTGTTGATGAGCGCCCCTAAAACTGAGGTATCTTTGTTAATAAGGCTATTTAGGGATTTTGTTTGACCTGCTCTTGCCTTTATACTCACTCAAAAATGCCTCTTATCTGAAGTTCAGCTGCTGAGCATAACCATAATGACCCTGAATACCAAGGGCGAGACAGGAACGACTTGATGAACTTGATTCTTTTTTCTGGTAAGCATTCCTCTGGCCGATCAATCAACCTGACGGCTTGGACACTCACCTTTTTTATTGTGGTTGTTTTCGCTATTCCAGCAGCGATAGGCGGCAGTCTTGTGTATTGGTGGGTTGACGCTCAAGAGCGGCTTGCTAACAATCGTGCGACGCAAATGCTGCACCAGGAACTAGATGCGCAAAGAGCGGAGGTTGATGCGATTCGACGTTCTTCGTTAGAGCGTATTGAGGCGCTGACGCCACGTTTAGGTGAGCTCCAGGCGCGGCTCTTGCGCCTCGATGCTCTTGGGCGCCGGCTGACAGTTGTCGCTGATTTAGGTGATGAGTTTGATTTTGAAATGCCGCCGCCGATTGGTGGTCCAGAGTCTCCTTATGAAGAGGGCTCTGGTTATACTGATACGGAGCTGATGCAAACCCTTGAAGCTTTAGAGATGCAAATTGATCACCGCCGTCAGCAGCTCGAGTTAATCCATTCCCTGCTGACGAATCGGAGCCTTGCTGATCAAGTCTACTTAGCGGGTCGTCCTGTACAACAGGGCTGGATGTCCTCGCCTTTTGGTCGTCGTAGTGATCCCTTTACAGGTCGTACGAGCTGGCATGAAGGCATAGATTATGCTGGCCGAGAAAACTCAAACGTGATCGCTGTGGGGGCGGGTTTGGTGGTGTTTGCATCCCGTCGTGGCGGCTACGGTAATCTGGTCGAAATTGATCATGGCGATGGTTATTTGACCCGCTACGCCCACCTGAATGATTTTGTAGTGTCAAAGGGTGATGTGGTTCAGCGTGGTGATGTGGTCGGGTTGATGGGATGCACTGGTCGCTGCACCGGTACCCATGTCCATTTTGAGGTGATCCATAATGGGCGAGCGATCGATCCAGCGCGCTTTATCTCTCGCTCTGCACCTTAATCTAGCTCAAACATTTTTTTCTCAGCACCCGCATTAGGCGGGTGTTGTTGTTATAATGGCCTGATGTTTTGTGATTGACATCCATTTTATTTTAAGTGCTAAGGACTGTTCATGATTACCCCGTTATTGAAGAAGATTTTTGGCAGCAAAAATGAGCGTGAATTAAAAAAACTGAGAAAACTGGTTCAGCAGATTAACGCTCTTGAGCCTCGGTATCAGCAATTGGCTGATGCTGACTTCGCCAAGGAGACCCAGGTCCTCCAGCAAAGAGTCCAGCAAGGTGAAAAGCTAGATACGCTGCTACCAGAGAGCTTCGCTCTCGTGCGCGAGGCCAGTCAGCGCAGCATGAAAATGCGCCACTTTGATGTACAGTTGATTGGTGGTATGGCACTGCACGAGGGCAAAATTGCCGAGATGCGCACCGGTGAAGGTAAAACGCTGATGTCGACTCTGGCGGTCTACCTGAATGCGTTAGCGGGCAAGGGCGTGCATGTTGTAACCGTGAATGACTATCTGGCACGCCGTGATGCGCAGTGGATGGGCAAGCTCTATGACTTTCTGGGCTTAACTGTGGGTGTGATCTATGCCGGTCAAAGCCCAGAAGAAAAGAAAGCGGCCTACCAAGCGGATATTACCTACGGTACGAATAATGAATTCGGCTTTGATTATCTGCGCGATAATATGGCCTTTTCAGCCCAGGATCGCGTTCAGCGCAACCTGTATTTTGCTGTGGTCGATGAGGTTGACTCGATCTTAATTGATGAGGCTCGGACCCCGTTGATTATTTCAGGCGCAGCAGAAGATAGCTCAGCACTTTATATCAAAATTAACCAGCTCGTACCCCAGCTTCAACCTTGGAATGAAGAGCAGGAAGAAGGCCATTTCATTGTTGATGAGAAGCAGCGCAGCATCGAACTCACCGAGGCTGGACACCAGTTGGTAGAAGAGCTGATGGCGAAAGATGGCTTGATCCAAGAAGGTGAGAGTCTTTATGCTCCAGCTAATCTTAATCTACTCCATCATGTGCACTCAGGTTTGCGTGCCCACCATATGTTCCATAAAGATGTTGATTACATCATCGCTGAAGGCCAGGTGGTGATTGTTGATGAGCACACTGGACGAACCATGCCGGGTCGGCGTTGGGGTGAGGGTCTGCATCAGGCGATTGAAGCTAAAGAAGGTTTGAAAATTCAAGCTGAAAGCCAAACCTTGGCTTCAACAACCTTCCAGAACTACTTCCGTCTGTATGAAAAACTCTCTGGTATGACGGGGACCGCCGATACCGAGGCTTATGAGTTCCATCATATTTACGGTTTAGATGTTGTCGTCATTCCAACGAATAATCCAGTCCAGCGCAAGGATCATGAAGATCTGATTTTTATGTCGGCTCAGGATAAGTTCGACGCGATTATTAAAGAAACACAACACTATGTTGAGCGTCAGCAACCGGTGTTGATTGGTACCGCTTCAATCGAAACTTCTGAGTATGTGAGCCGCTTGCTTAAAAAAGCCGGTGTAGCGCATAAAGTACTCAACGCGAAACAGCATGAAAGTGAAGCCGAAATCATTGCTCAGGCTGGACGTCCCGGTGCGGTGACTTTGGCGACTAATATGGCCGGTCGTGGAACGGATATTGTGCTGGGTGGCAATTGGGAAGTCGAAGCCGCCAAGCTGGGCGATATCGCGCCAGAACAGCTCGATGCACTGCGCGCGGCCTGGCAAGAGCGCCATGATCAGGTTGTGGCGGCGGGTGGCTTGCATGTCATCGGCACCGAGCGCCATGAATCGCGCCGTATTGACAATCAGCTTCGTGGTCGTGCTGGTCGTCAGGGGGACCCTGGCTCAACTCGTTTCTTTCTTTCTCTTGAAGATAACTTGATGCGGATCTTTGCTTCAGATCGTGTCAAAAACATGATGTCGATGCTAGGGATGAAAGAAGGTGAGGCCATTGAGCATAAGATGGTCACCAATGCCGTCGAGAAAGCTCAGCGCAAGGTCGAGGGGCGTAACTTTGATATTCGTAAGCAATTGCTTGAATATGACGATGTCAATAATGACCAGCGTCAAGTTGTTTATAGTCAGCGTAAAGCGATTCTAGAGTCAGAAGAGATTGTAGAAGAAATTAAAGAAATGCGCTGGGATGTTTTGAACGATGCGATTTCTCAATTTATTCCACCTCAGTCCATGCCAGAGCAATGGCGTGTAGCGGAGTTGGAGAAGCATCTCGAAACAGAATTTAATCTCAGTCTACCTGTTCAAAAATGGTTGGATGAAGATAGCAAACTGCACGAAGAGCCACTACGTGAGAAGTTGCAGGCAGAACTAGAGACCGCTTATCAGCAAAAAGAAGAGCAGGTTGGGGCGAAGGTACTGCGTCAATTTGAGCAGCAGGTGATGCTACAGGTGCTGGACACACGCTGGAAAGAGCATCTGCAATCCATGGATCAGCTGCGTCAGGGGATACATTTGCGCGGTTATGCACAAAAGAACCCCAAGCAAGAATACAAGCGTGAAGCTTTCGGGCTCTTTGAACATTTTCTTGTTCAGGTGCGTAGTGATGTGGTCCGTATCCTGAGCCATGTGCGCATCCGGACACAGGAAGAAGTCGAGGCGATGGAGCA
>SKOQ01000131.1 GCA_007119985.1 Marinospirillum sp. | reverse complement strand
GTTCATTGCATCGATCTGCTCGCGTAAAGCCAGCGGATAATAATCTCCCTCGTGGGCACCAAGATGATCAAAGGCGGAGTTAAACATCCGAATGATCTCGGCTGATTCATTGCTGACTGGACGCTGCTGCTTTTTATCCCATAGCAGTGGCACCGTGACGCGGCCGCTATACTGGGGCTCTGCTTGGGTGTAGAGCTGGTGCAGATAGTCAGCGCCAAAAAGCGGATCGGCGACGACGCCCGGCCCAGCTTGGAAAGTCCAGCCCTGTTCACGCATCAGCCAATGCACGACAGAGACATCGATCATCTTCTCGAGTCCTTTAAGCTGACGAAAAATCAGCGTGCGATGCGCCCAAGGGCAGGCCAGAGAAACATAGAGGTGATAACGTCCCGCTTCGGCCTGAAATCCACCATCACCACTGGGACCGGCTTGACCGTCTGGAGTAATCCAGTGACGAAATTGGCTGGTGGAGCGAATAAAGCGCCCTTGATGGCTTGCCGTGTCATACCACTGGTCCTGCCACTGCCCATCGACTAATAAACCCATTGGTTGCTCCTCAAAAATTGTTAGGCGTCAGATCAAACCACTGTAAAGCGCGCATCCAGCGGGTGCAAGCGCATGGCCTTGATGAAGCCAGATACCTCCGTTGAGCTGCTTGAGGTATGATAAGTTCACAATACTGTGGGAGATCAACTAGCTGATCTCTCTGTTTTTCTATTGATAAAAGAGACGTCATGAGTGCCTCCCAGGTGAGATTAAATAAATGGATCAGTGAAACCGGCCTCTGTTCACGTCGTGAGGCTGATCGCTTGATCGAAGAGGGTGTGGTGAAGGTGAATGGGCGCGTTGCCGATATGGGCGTGCGTGTGAGTGCGGAAGATGATGTGCGGGTACGTGGCAAGGCACTGCGCGCCAAGCCGCCAGCTGTTTATCTAGCCTATAACAAGCCAGTGGGCATCACCTGTACGACAGACCCAGAAGTCCCCGAGAATATCGTGGATGCGGTGGGCTATAAGAAAGGGCGCATTTTTCCGATAGGCCGCCTCGATAAGCCCTCGGAAGGCTTGATTTTTCTGACCAATGACGGAGATATCGTCAATAAGATTTTGCGTGCAGGGAATGCGCATGAAAAAGAGTATGTCGTTGAAGTCGATCGCCCTTTTGATACGGCCTTTTTACAGCGTATGGCGGCAGGTGTACCGATTCTGGGTCAAATCACCCAGCCTTGCCAGATTCGGGCCCTGGGGCCGCAGCGCTTCAATATTATTTTGACCCAAGGCTTGAACCGTCAAATTCGTCGCATGACGGAGTTTCTCGGTTATCAGGTGACGCGTCTGAAGCGGGTGCGGATTATGAATGTCAGTCTGGGCGGCTTAAAACCCGGCCAGTGGCGGCTGCTCAATCAGCAGGAGATGGCGCAGATCGAACAGATGCTGCATGACTCCAGCAAAACAGAAGAAGCCAGTCAGCGGCTCGATGCGCCTCAAAAATCAGCTTCGTCCGCAGCCGGCGCCCAAAAAAAAGCGCGGATGCCTGTTCCAAGGGGTGGTCGTCAGCCCGCTGCGCGCGGTAGCAGCAACCCCTCTCAAGAGCGTGGGCGTAGCCAGCCTGGCGTCAAGAAAAGTAAAAAAGGCAAGAAAAGACAGACTTCGATCAAGCGTGCCTAGCGGGCTTCTGCTCAAAATGATCGGCGCAGAGGTTTTGCTTCTATACTTTCAATGGCGTCTGCACTGAAAGGATGTGCGCTGTTTGCGATCAGATCAATCAGACTCAGGCTCACTTCTTCAATGAAAAGCAGGTAAAGACCATGGCCACAACAAGACGTTCTCGGTTAGATCAGGCTCTCTTATGGCTTGAAGGGCTACAGCAGGCTGAAGATGCCTGCTTTATGTTGGAAGTGGGGCCAGGCCAAGCTTTGCGTGTAGTGGCGACCAATCCTGCTTTTGATCTGGCGCTGGATGTCCCAATAGGCAGCTTACAGGGGCAGCTTTTAGAAGCTTGCTTGCCACCGAAGATGCTGGCGGAGTTAGAAGAGCGCTTTAAGCTCTGCGCCGAGACAGGTGAAGCCCATGAATATGATCTACAGACGAATAGGCGCCGCTCTATCGCGGAGGCATCATCTTTAGCTCATCCAGGAACACCTGAGCGCATCAATACGCGCCTGGCCCCGATCAAAGATGAGCAAGGGCAGGTGACGCATCTGCTCGGGATTTCGCGTGTGGTCACGGATCGGCGTTTAGAGGAGGCTTATAAAGAGCGCTGGTATAAGCTCACGCACCAATTGCCCGGTATTCCTTTTGAGTTGCATCAAGAAAAAGACCAGCCTTTAAGGTTATCTTTGGTCGGCCCCAAGTTAAGCTCTATTTTAGGGTTATCTTTACAAGAAGTGCGTCAGCAGTTGTCTTGTTTTTTTGAGCGGGTCCATCCTGATGACATGCTGCCTTTGCAGCAAAAAGCACTGCAAGCCTCCCATCAGCTGGTGGATTTAAAAACGGCTTTTCGCTATCGCCATCCTGATCAAGCCACGCGCTGGTTGCAGGTCCATGCGACGCCTGAGTCCACTGGAGAAGCCTGCTGGATCTGGTATGGTTACTTGACTGATGTTACACAACACTATGATCAGCAAGCCAATTTGAAATACTTGGCTACACATGACGCATTGACAGGCCTCCCTAATCGCAGTTTATTCTTAGAAACCTTAGAGCAGGCATTGATCGCGGCAGCAGAGGACAACACGGCCTTGGCCTTGCTGTTTATTGATCTCGATAAGTTTAAGCCGATTAACGATGAGCTGGGTCACAAGGCTGGCGATCGGGTGTTAAAAGAAATTGCCGGTCGAATGCGCGAACTGCTCTGTGCTGGAGATCTTTTGGCGCGGTTGGGTGGTGATGAGTTTGTGATCTTGATGTCCAGCCGTCCAATGGATCGGGTAGAAGTGCAGGCTTTAGATCTTGCTGAACAGGTCATTCAAAGGATCAGTCAGCCACTCTTTTTTCGCGATGGAGAGCAGCGTTGCATTGGGGCCAGTATTGGTATTAGCTTGTACCCCCAGCATGCTCAGGATGCGGATAGTTTGATTGTGATGAGTGATGATGCGATGTATGCCGCCAAGCATGCAGGGCGTGGACGGGCTTGCTTGGCCTCTTCTGCGCATCAAGTAAAAAGTAAGCCTTAAAAAACGAGGGAGCCTCTGATCAACGCAGCATAAGCAGGCGTAATAGTGAATCAGAGGTTTTCTAGCATCCAGTTGGTTGATTGCCGTATAGAGCATACTTGATATTGGATAGGAAACGACCTTGACACAACTGGATTTAACCCGCCAGCAGGCCATTTTAGAAGCCTCGCAAGAAATGATTGTGACCATCTCGCCCAGTGAGCGTTTGCTCTACTTAAATGTGGCGGGGCGGCAGATGCTGGCGATTCCAGATCAGGTGGCGTTAGAAGAGCAGCCTTTTTTTGTTAGTGCTTTCCATAGCGCTACCCAGTATCGGCAGTTAAAAGAAGAAGTTTTTCCTGCTTTGCTTGCAGGTGCTGGACGCTGGCAGGGAGAGCTGGAGCTGCTTAACCTGAGTGGGCACAAGGTGCCCGTGCGCGCCACGATTATTGCGCATCGGGATGAACAGGGACAGGTCCTCTGGCTGACGGGCATCATGCGCGATGTGAGCCGCCATAAGCAGCTAGAAACCCAGCAGCGTTTGGCGATGCGTGTTTTTGAAAATACCATTGAAGGCATCATTGTCACCGATGCCGACGCGCGGATTCAGCAGGTTAATCAAGCCTTTTGCGAAATCACTGGCTATAGCGCCTTGGAGGTTATTGGTAAAACGCCCAAGATCCTCCGCTCTGAGCTGCATGATCATGATTTTTATCAAGCCATCTGGCAAAGCATTGCTCAGCAAGATCGCTGGCAGGGTGAAGTCTGGAATCGGCGCAAGGATGGCAGTGTTTTCTTAGAATGGCTTTCGATCAACTGCGTGCGCAATGCACAGGGCGAGATTGAAAACTATATCTCCATCTTCCATGATCTGACTGAACTGCGCGCCAAAGAAGCCAAAATAGAGCATCTGGCCAGCCATGATCCGCTGACCGGCCTAGGCAATCGCCGCCTGCTGGATGAGCGCATCAATCATGCGATCCGTCATGCGCGCGTTTATCGTCAAGGTTTGGCTTTACTGGTCATCGATCTGGGGCATATTCAGTTATTGAATGAAAGTCTGGGTTACAACTGGTGTGATCGTTTTATCCGTGAGCAAAGCCAGCGCTTAAAGTTGATGGCTGATCCTACGGCGACCTTGGTGCGTATCGGCTCAGATGAGTTTGCTCTGCTGCTGGAAAGCGGTGAATCTACGCATGAGCTTAGTCAGTTAGCGCAGAAAATCAAAGAGGCTTTACAGCAGGAAGTGGTGCTGGATCAGCATCATATCGTGATGAGTCCCTCCATCGGTATTGCTCTTTATCCTCAGGATGCCTTGCATGCTGAGGGTTTGCTGATCAATGCGCAGGCGGCTTTACTCGATGCCAAGGAAGTGGGACGCGATACCTTCCGCTTTTTTGATCAACAAATGAGTCGAGAGGCGCGTGATCGTCTCAAGCTGGAGCAGGCGTTGCGTCACGCGATTCTAGGTGGCGGCTTGAGCCTGCATTATCAGCCCAAAATTCATCTGCTAACGGGGCAGGTCACCGGCGCCGAGGCGTTGCTGCGTTGGGAGCACCCTGAGCTGGGGGCCTTATCGCCAGCTGTTTTTATTCCCTTGGCAGAAGCCTCAGGTTTGATTGTGGAGATTGGTGCCTGGGTGCTCCGTGAAGCCTGCGCTCACTTGCGTGCATGGCAGGATCAGGGGATAGCCTGCCCGCGCATCGCGGTGAATCTGGCGGTGCAGCAATTGGATCAGGCCGGTTTTGCTCACTGGTTAGAAGCCTTGCTGGAAGAGTACCAGCTCAGCGTGGATGATCTGGAGTTAGAGATCACAGAAACCAGTCTGATGAAAAACGAGAAGCGCGCGCTGACCTGCTTGGCTGAATTGCGCAGTAAAGGCTTTCATATCGCGCTAGATGATTTTGGGACGGGCTATTCAAGTCTCTCCTACTTGCGTAAGCTACCCTTGACGACCCTCAAAATAGACCGCTCCTTTATTTTGGATATGAGCGAAGATCCTGCTAGTCTCAGTATTGTTAAAACCATCGTACAGCTGGCGCAGAACCTGGGCTTGGGCTTGGTGGCCGAGGGGGTTGAAAATGCAGCCCAAGCCGAGCAGCTCATCGCGCTGGGTTGCCCCTTGGCGCAGGGGTTTTATTTCCATAAGCCTTTGCATCAACAAGCTTTTGAAGCGCTTTTAATGTCTACCTTGCCAGTATAAGACTTGCCCTCGCGCGCGTTTTTGCCGCATTATGTAGCAATCTTTCTCATTTAACCTGGCTGGTGGCCTTGGATGCGCCTGAAATCTGATTCTTCTTCTCCACCTTTTTCCTCTGGTGTCTCGCGTCGTCAATTTCTTGGATTATCTGGTGCGCTGGCAGCGGCAAGCTGGCTCAGTGGTTGTGCGGTTTCTGGCGCTCGCCCTGTGCCGGCTGCTGGGCAGGTGCAGCTGCTGTTTTATGCCGATACATTGGCCCAGTGGTTGCCCAGCTGGGTGCACCCGCGTGCGACACACCTTGGGCCGATGGCACTGCTTGGCCAAGCGCCCTATATCACCGAAGAAGATCGTTTGGCGGCCTTAGGTCTGACACCTGAGGATCGCGCTGCTGGCTGGTTGACAGCGCGGGCGGCCCGCCAGCAGCCGCAGCAGATGGGCGGCTATGCACGCTTGGCGCAAGCCTTAGAGGATCAACGTCAGCAGCATCAAGGCCCGACAGTGACGCTGGAAGCCGGTCAGTGTTGGACAGGCAGCGGATTAGCGCAGCTGAGTGAAGGACGCCACGGGCCAGAATCCAGCCACTGGTTAGGTGCAGACCTGCGTTTAGCCAGCGATGAAGCACAGCGCTGGCCGGCACGTTGGCCGCAGATGAAGCGTGATTTTGGTCGTCCGATTCTTGATGCTGAGCAGCCCTTTACTCTGCTCAATGCACAGGGTCTGCAACTGGGTGTGTTGGGGATAGCCGATCCCTGGCGGACAGGTCAGGCGCAGCAATCCGGCTGGAGCGCTGAACAGTGGGCGTTGCAGATTCAGCAGCAGATCAACCTCTATCGTCAGCAGGCTGATCTATTGCTGCTGGTCACGGATGCCGGAACCAACCCCAGTTTATGGCTTGCACAACAGCTCAGCGGGGCGGCGATGTTGTTCAGTGCTGGCGGTCAGGATCTGTGGCCGGAGCCTCTCTTGCCAGCTTCTGGTGCTGCTGCCTTGCCTGTGTGCTGTGCCGGTCAACTGGGGCAAGGCTATTTTGCCGTGGATTTTTATGTTGAGGCGGGGCAGTGGCGCTATCAAGGTGGATTTCAGCCACTGGTTGCTGAATTGCCTGAAGCGCCAGAAGTGCTTCGGCGGATCGCCCAGTTGCGTGCGCCCTATGGCCGCTGGCTAGATGAGCCTTTAGCCACCAGCCCGAACTGGCTATATCGCCAAGCTACGCTCGCAGGGAGCTGGGACCCACTGATCGCCGCAGCGTTACAATCGACTGGTGCACGCCTGACTTTAGCGCCCGGCGTCCGTACTGGTTTGGCCTTGCCGCCGGATCATCCTATTACGCGTGAGCATCTGTTGAGCCTGACTGCAGGGCTCAGTGCGCCGGTCTTTAAGCTGCCTGCTACGCAAGCCCAACTGCGTGCGCGTTTAGAAGCGGGTGCAGATGAGTTGATCGGCGAGAGTTGGTGGCTACATTCTAGTCAGGATCTGCCGCGTTTAAGCGGAAGCCACTATGTCTTGCGCTATCAGGCGACCATGGGGCAGCGGGTGGCTGATCTGGAATGGCCGAGTGCGACGACCCGTGCTCAGCTTGAAGTGGCTGGCTGGTCGCCTCGTTACCAAGGCGAAGGCCCACCCTTATGGCAGCTGATGGAAGGCTGGCTGCGCCAACGCCCTGCCAGTTGGACGCCGCCTCAGATGGAACAGCCGAGCTTGGCTTTTGTTGAAGGCCACCCAGGTTGGCATCCTGAGGCCAGTGCAGCAGGTGCGCTGTGATTGCTAGATTCAAAAACGCTCGCTGGGCCCTGCTCGTCAGTCGCTGTTTTGGCTGGCTCGGCTGGTTGCTGGTGCTCTGGCTGGTGGCTGGGCTGAGTTGGCGTCTGTGGCTCTGGTGGCAGCCCTTGCCCACACCCGATGCGGTCTTACCGCCTGCACCAGACTTGATGTGGCCATCTCAGTTGGATACCCACTGGTCGCGCCCAACACAGGCAGTGGCTCGGCCTCAGGCTCCGGTTCAGCCCAGCCGTCTGTCAATCCAGCTGCAAGGTCTTTTTCTCTCCGATGAGCCGCAGCGCTCGGTGGTCTTGTTACGCTATCGTCAGCGAGATTATGTGTTGAGTCCCGGCGATGAGCTGGAGGCCGGTTTGGTTTTAGAGGCCATTCAGCCAGAGGCGCTGATTTTTGTGCGTGATGGACAGCGCGAAAGTGTGGCGATTGACTGGCGATCAACAGGGCCTGAAGTGATCGGGCCAGCCTCTGATACGCCCCCCGCGCGCGTAACAACTTCTCGTTTGGCCACCTCTCAACCGAGTGCGCCGCCAGCGGCACGGCCTGCGCTGCCTCCGGCGGCGACTGAAGCCGTGAGTGCGGCCCCATTGATTGATGAATTTGGTCCTGATTTTCGTCAGCGGTTGCTGAATGATCCTTTGCAATTAATGCGTTATATCACGCTGGTGCCGGTGCAGCAGGAAGGTCAGCTGTATGGATTTCGGCTCAATCCAGGGAGCCAGCG
>SKOQ01000032.1 GCA_007119985.1 Marinospirillum sp. | reverse complement strand
TAAGCCACTGCTGCAATTTGGCACGTGAAAAATCAGTGAACAGCTCGGCAGCGGCTTGATCGGCACGCTTACCGGCAAGATGAATAGGAACGGGGGCTTGCTGGGCAATCTTCTGGGTCATAAACCTGATCTTAAGTAGAGAGGGTGAAGAATCACGGCACCGATATCAGCGCCTTTTTAAATTGACTCGAACTTCATGCTTGTTTTCGTTATTCTAGCATCCAGAAGAGATTCAAGCTCGATCTCACTGGTTTTAGACGACTTAGAGATACCTATGCGTGCTTTTTTGATTGATCAACACCGTCACACCCTCACCACACTGCTGCTTTTGATCTTTTTTTCGCTCCTCGCTGGCTGCGCAACACGCATTCCTGATGACCAAAAAACAGAAGCGCAGATTTATCAAGAAGCTCAAGAAGCCTTGGATCGTGAGCGCTATTTAACCGCCATTGAACGCCTGCAAGCTTTAGAGAGTCGTTTTCCGTTTGGCGAATACAGCGAACAAACGCAGCTCGAACTGATTTATGCGCTTTATCGCAACAATCAAACCGAAGCCGCACGCGCCACCGCCCGACGCTTTATTCGGCTCAACCCCGAACATCCGCAAGTCGATTACGCCCTCTACATGAGTGGTTTAGCCGCTTGGGAAGCGGGCCGCCATGCTTTAGAAGGCTTACGCCTGAGTGATCTTTCTCAGCGTGATCCAGGTGCAACGCGTGAGGCCTATGCTGATTTTGAACGCCTTGCCACCCGCTTTCCAGACAGCGAATATACGCCTGATGCGCTGCAAAGAATGCGCTATCTAAAGAACCTACTGGCGGCACAAGAAGTCTATATCGGCCGCTTTTATCTGCGCCGTGGGGCACCTATCGCCGCCATTAACCGTGGACGCGAGGTGCTCGAAGCCTATGCCGACACCCCCGCTGTTCCCGATGCCTTAGCGGTGATGATTGAAGGCTACCGCCACCTAGATCAAACAGAACAAGCACAACGCCTTCAGGACCTACTAGCAGAACTGGCACCTGATCATCCCCAACTGGCCAGCCAAGGGCGTTTTGTTGAGCTTCATCCAGCCGACCTGCCTGATAAAACCCTGCTGCAGATCCTGACGTTTGATCTTCTCGGTGGTCGCCGCGTTCGTTAATGCCGATCCTGAGCCCAAAGCGCTTATAACAAGGCGCTTGTTACAAAGTGCTTTGGGCAAGCCCCCTACAACAAGGGCCATTGATTGACGAGCGGATAGCGCCGATCCTTGCCAAAAGCCAAGGTCGAAACCCGCACTCCAGGCGCAGCCTGACGGCGCTTGTACTCACTCCGCTCGACCAGCCGTACCACCTGACTGATCACCTCAGGAACAAACCCAGCCGCGACCAGCTCGGCCTGCGTGGCGCCCTCTTCGAGATAGGCTCGCAGTAACGCATCCAGCTCAGCGTAGGGCGGCAAAGAGTCTTCATCCTTCTGATCTGGTGCTAACTCAGCCGATGGCGGGCGATCAATCACTCGCTGAGGGATCACCTCTCCCTGCTGGTTACGCCAACGTGCCAAGGCAAAGACTTGCGTTTTGTACACATCCTTTAAAGCATTAAAGCCACCCACCATATCGCCATACAGGGTGCAGTAACCCACGGCGACCTCGCTTTTATTGCCCGTTGTGAGCACCATTAAGCCCAGCTTATTCGACAGCGCCATCAATAGCGTGCCTCGGCAGCGCGCTTGCAGATTTTCTTCAGTGGTATCACGCTGAGTACCAGCAAAGGTATCTGCCAGACTGCTCATAAAGGCTTCAACCATCGGCGCAATCGAATAAACGTCATAGCGCACACCCAAGCGCTGCGCTTGATCGGCGGCATCTTCTTGGCTCATGCTTGATGTATAGTGATAGGGCAGCATCGCCACCCGCACCCGATCCGCACCCAGTGCATCCACCGCGATCGCTAAGGAAAGAGCCGAATCGATACCACCAGACAAGCCCAGCACCACACCCGCAAAACCCGACTTATTCACATAGTCCTGCAAGCCTAAAACCAGTGCACCGTATAAATAAGCCTCGGCATCTGGCCAGGGATGAATCTCGCCCAGCTGGGGTTGCCAGCCAGCGCCCTGCGGCTCCCAGCGCACGGTCATCTGCGCTTCTTGCAAAGCGGGGGCTTGCGCCATCAGTTCACCCTGCGCATTCAGCGCAAAAGAGGCACCATCAAACAGCAGCTCATCCTGCCCCCCGACCAGATTCGCGTAGACAGCAGGCACTTCTAGCTGACGACAGACCTGAGCCACTAAGGCTTGGCGCTCATACTGCTTGCCCTGATGCCAAGGCGAGGCATTCAACAGCAGCACACCTTGCGCACCAGCTTGCACGCAGGCCTCGGCGGGGCCGGTCTGCCAGAGGTCTTCACAAATCAGGATACCCAGACGACACCCCTGAATCTCAACCACGCAAGAGTCTTGCCCCGCGCTAAAGTAACGCTGCTCATCAAACACCTGCTCATTAGGCAGGCACTGTTTGTGGTATTCGGCAATCCACTCGCCCTGCCAGAGGACACCCCCCGCATTCATGCACCGCCCTTGACGCCAGATCGGATACCCCACCACCAGCGCGAGATCCTGAGGGCATTCTTGTGCCAAGCGCACCAACTGAGCTTCCACTCGCTCTTGTAGTTCTGCGCGCAGCAGCAAATCTTCTGGTGGATATCCAGTTAACATTAGTTCAGGACAGAGCAGCAGGTCGGCCGACCCAGCCTGATGCACTTCTTGAGCCAGCTGGATCAGGCGCGATGTATTACCTTGCAGATCGCCAACAACAACATTCAACTGCGCAGCACAGATTCTCAGGCTCGACACGATGTATTTATCCTTCTAGAAATGCTAATCAATCAAAGATGGGCCTAGGCGCTGGGCTAGCAAAGGGGCTTGACTAGACAAGCAGCGCTGAAAACCGCTAGTCTAAGAACACTGGATAGCAAGCGCAAATCTATTGCTCGACCCTCTCCATCCAGCGCCTTGATCGACTCATCAGAACAAGGCTTGAGAGGTGAGTCCAATCACAAGAGAAAATCAGCATGAGTCTACTCATCGTTCGCCTCGTTGTCTTTATGCTGCTCTTTTGGGCTGGCTGGCAGCTCTGGCGTGTCTGGGAGCGCAAGCAGGGCGCGGGACAAGAACATCTTGGGCAGGAGAAGAAGCCTCATCTGGATTCAGAAAGCATGGTGCGCTGCGCTCAGTGTGGCGTCCATCTTCCTGAAAGCAGCGCGCTTCACGCCGAACCCTATCATTTTTGCTGCAAAGAACATCAAAAGGCTTTTGAAGCCGACCAGTAGCCTTGGATGTTAATCAGCCAACAGTTGATAGGGCGTCGGATCGATCTTCGGGGGCCGCTGAAGCAGCTGATCCGCCATCACCTGGGTCGAAGCTGGAGCCAGCACCAGTCCATTGCGGAAGTGTCCCGCGCTGATCGATAAACCACGATAGCCAGGCACGGGGCCCATCAAGGGAATACCATCCAAGCTGCCGGGGCGCAAACCAGCCCAATGGTGCTCGATGTCATAATCCCGCAGGCGCGGCATGATCTGATAAGCTGTTTCGCGCAAGGAGATCAAGGCATCCTCAGTCGTATGCTTATCAAAGCCGGCATATTCTAAGGTTGATCCAGCCAGAATCCGGCCATCATTGCGCGGAATCAAATAACGACCATCCATCAGCACCACGCGATTCAACAAGCCTTTCGGCGCTTTAAACAGGATCATCTGCCCACGCACAGGTTTAATCGCTGTCGCTTGATCCAGTTTGTTCAATAAAAGACCAGTCCAAGCCCCAGCACACAAGATCGTATGACGTGCCGCCAACACCATTTGCTTGCCCTGCACACCCAGCACTTCACCTTCTTCATGATAAAGATCGACCACATCCGTGTCTTCAAGCAGACGAATATTGGCCCGCTTTTGCAAGGAGGCCCGTAAAGCCTGACCAAGGCGTGGATTGCGGATACTGGCCACATCCGGCATCCATAGCGCTTCACTAAAACCTGGAGCCACATCTGGCTCAGTGTCATATAAAAAAGCGGCATCCACTTTTTCTAAACGCCGCTGGCCCTGCGCCGCCCAATCTAATGCGGCCTGCTCATCGGCAACACGCAAGAACACCAAGCCATCTTGACGCAACTCAGGATCGATCCCGGTTTCTTCTTTTAATTGCGCGGCGAGCTGTGGATAAAAGCCTTGTGAGTAATCCGCCAAGGCGGTGATGGCCTGAGGATAGCGCCAAGGATAAAGAGGAGAAACAATACCACCACCAGCCCAGCTGGATTCTTGCGCACACTGGCGACGCTCAACCAGTGTGACGTCTGCACCTGCATCGGCCAGCTCACGCGCCAGCATCATGCCGATCACACCACCACCTACAATTAAAAAATCGGCCATCTTCTGTCTCCTTTAACGGCTGAGTCGAATCTGCCCTTCACGCTGGGCAGCAAAAGGAAAGGCGGATAAAGCAGCTAGACTCGAACCAATGTGGCTAGTCAAATCCACCTGATATTCCAGTGGCTGCCCCCGAAGCAAAGCATCAAAAAGAGCCCGTCCAGCCTGCCTACTACTGATCCTCAGCGGAATCCTGACAGAGGTTTCCTGATCACTGTCCAAGACAACCCCAGATGCCAATTCACCCTGCCCCACTGCTTGACCATTAAGCCTAAAACCATAGCTCAGCTGCTGAATATTCAGCTGAAAATCATTGAGATTGCGTACACCCAATACTAGAACAAGGCTCGCCCCACTGAGGCTCAGCGCCTCTTGCTCCAGCGCGATCAAGCGGACTTGCGGTAAACGTGGCCGTGGAATTTCACCTTGGTGATGCACTGGCACACGCAGATCGCCCACCAGAGGCAGTTCAAAGCGCATCCCAGCCTCGATGCGATAGGGAATTCGCGCTGCATTCTGCCACTGATCAACCAAACGCATCAGCTCAGCAAACTCCAGTTCAAGCGGTAAGATCACAGTGTTTGTCTGCCCTGCACCTAGGCGCTGACCCTGCGTCTGTCGGCCAGCCAACAGCTGCGCATCGGCGACATCCAGACGATAATCCAATGCCCCCAGATGGATGGCATAGGCATTGGGGTTGGTCACAGTAAAATGGGCTTCAAGCTGCGCTCGTTCAAAATTGAGTCCACTCAAGCGCACCTGTTCTATGTGCACTTCAGGTTCCTGCCAAGCGCCACTCTCCTTTAAAAAAGAGCAGCCAGCAAGAGTCAACAGCAGGCCCAGCAGTAGTATTGGTTTCATCCATTTTGTCCTAAGAGGAAGATCATTCATCAAAGTGACACTATACCGAAGATCGCCACAACTGGGAAAAGGCGGTGGCGTTCAAAGCACAAGAAAAAAACCATGGCGACTCAAATCAATAAAAACAACTTTTCCCTCTAGCAGTGGGTTCAGCTAAGTTCTTCTTTGAATAAACAAAATCACCCAAAAGCCCAATTTCTTAGACTAAAGAATAAATCCAACCAAGGTCTAAGGCCTGTAGTATGCTGGCCTTTGTTAAATGACTACAAAAGGCAAGGTTTATATGAGTCACGCTGAACCCCATCACACGGAAGAAGCGCAGCATAGTATGTCGCTGGCAGCCTGGATTGGCTTTTTTCTTGGCCCAGCATTCTTATTGCTGACCTTTATTCTCCCTGCACCTGAGGGCATGTCAGAGATCGCTTGGCGGGTGGTGGGTCTCACCTTGCTGATGGCCACCTGGTGGTCAACTGAGGCGATTCCGATTCCGATCACTTCTTTACTGCCCATTCTTCTCGTCCCCGCGCTGGGCATTGCGAGCCTGCGCGATGTCACCGCGCCCTATGCCAATCCAATCATCTTCTTGTTTTTAGGTGGTTTTTTGCTGGGCTTGGCGATGCAGCGCTGGAATCTCCATCGACGGATTGCGTTACTGACCCTACTGGCGGTGGGCGATCAACCGGCACGTCAGATTGCTGGCTTTATGCTCGCAACGGGTTTTATCAGCATGTGGGTCAGCAACACCGCCACCGCCATCATGATGCTACCTATAGGTCTATCGATCATCAGCCTGATGGAATCGGATAATGAAGCTGAATTAGAGCGTTTTGCGACGGCTCTCCTTTTGGCGATTGCCTATGCCGCAAGTATCGGCGGTGTGGCGACACTGATCGGTACGCCACCCAATGCACTGTTGGCCGGTTATCTGGCAGATAACCAGGGCATTCAGCTTGGCTTTGGCGAGTGGATGCTGATCGGCCTGCCTGTCAGCATTCTGATGATGGGCATCACCTGGTGGTGGCTGAGCCGCAAGCCTTTTGAGATCAAAGGCAACAGCAAAGCCATGCTGCAAGAAGAACTGCACAAGATGGGTCCCATGAGTAAGGCGGAAAAGCTGGTGGCTCTGGTCTTTGTTGCTGCTGCTGTGGCTTGGGTGGTGCGCCCACTCCTGAACACCTGGATGCCCTGGCTGAGCGATACCGGCATTGCCATGGCCGCCGCGATTGCGCTGTTTATGATTCCTGTTGATATCAAAAAGCGTGTTTTCTTGATGTCTTGGGATAAGGCAGATGCCATTCCTTGGGGCGTACTGCTGCTGTTTGGGGGTGGTTTGGCCTTGGCTGGGATGATCAGCAGTTCAGGACTGGCCGTCTGGATCGCCAACGGTTTAGGTGGCCTGAGCACCCTCCCTCTGTTGTTGACCATTGCCTTAGTGGTGGCGGTCATCCTCTTCCTGACAGAGGTCACCAGTAACACGGCCACAGCTGCGGCCTTTTTACCGCTGCTTGGCGCACTGGCTGTCGCGCAGGATCTGTCTCCGCTGCTTTATACAGTTCCAGCAGCCATTGCCGCCAGCTGCGCCTTTATGCTGCCCGTTGCGACACCACCGAATGCGATTGTATTCGGGACGGGGCACATGAAGATCAGCTCGATGATCCGTACCGGAGCCTTGCTCAACCTCGCTGGGATCGTGGTTGTCACGCTGGCCTGTTACTATCTGGTCGTGGGTTTTTGGCTCTAGCCCTTCACTAACGATCACAAAAACCCTGCTCCGGCAGGGTTTTTTACTTCACTCACCCTGCCGTCTCTCACCAGCGTCACGGCATCAAAGAGGAACACCTAGCGATGACATCTTGGCAGATCCTAGCAGCTGACTATCAACACCCAGCCCATCAACGCGCTATTCCAGTTCTATTGAATGCCTATGCACAAGATCCGATGGGCGGCGGCGAGGCACTGGCGACTGAAGTCCAAGCTGGTCTTGTGCCCGCCTTAGCCAAGCGCCCAGATGCGCTGACGTTACTGGCTTTTGCCGGTGAAGAACCCATCGGCCTGCTGAATGCTTTTGAAGGCTTTTCGACCTTTGCCTGTCAGCCGCTGATCAACATCCATGATATCTATGTTGCGCCTGACTTTCGCGGGCAGGGGATCTGCGCAGCGCTGATCACCAAGCTCGAAGCCATCGCACGCCAGCGCCAGTGCTGCAAAATCACACTCGAAGTTCTCAGCGGGAATCCGGGAGCGCAAAAGAGCTACCAGCGCCTGGGCTTTGCGCCCTATGTACTCGACCCTACCCTAGGGCAGGCCGAGTTTTGGGAAAAGAAGCTGCAAAAAAACCTCTGATGAACGAATGGGCTCGATGCGACTGCGTTGATCAGAGGCTGCTGAGCGGATGGCGGATCAGCGTGGGCGCGGCAAACGCGGCATCGTCTTCAGCCCAGGCTGGATACTCGGAGCAGGCTGTGGCTCTTCCTACTCACTGAGCTGAAAAGCAGCCACTGCCGCACTGAGTTGCTGGGCTTGCTCTTGCAAAGACTCAGCGGCGGCCGCTGCCTCTTCAACTAACGCCGCATTTTGCTGGGTCAC
>SKOQ01000107.1 GCA_007119985.1 Marinospirillum sp. | reverse complement strand
CTCGATGTAACCATTGGCATGAACAACCAGCGGAGGTACTGAAAAAGGCGTCAGCACGCGGTTGACCATCACGGCCAACGCGAACAATAACAGCCAGGTATTCAGGTTGTGTTTGTTTTTCACAAGGATGATCAATGCAGAGAAAGCTTGCGAGTGTAAACGGCCATTGCAGCTTTGACTAGTCAGTGCAGATCTATCTCAGCCTCTACACCACCTCGCATCGCTTAGCCTCACACCGTCAAATGCTGTTTGATCAAGCCATCACTCAGCGCTGCGATTTCCCCCTCTGCTAGGTTCTGGCCGCGGTCCATGATGACAAAGCGGTCTGCAAATTTCCGGGCGAAGGGGAGTTTCTGTTCCACCAGCAGGACGGTGAGTTGTTCTTCACTAATCAGCTTGCGGATGACTTCGCCGATCTGTTGCACGATGTTGGGTTGGATGCCTTCACCGGGTTCGTCGAGGATCAGCAGGCGCGGTTCCAGCACCAAGGCACGACCGATGGCCAGTTGCTGTTGCTGACCACCGGAGAGATCACCACCACGGCGGTGGCGCATGTCCTTGAGTACCGGAAAGAGCTCGTAGATTTTTTCAGGGATCTTCTTCAGGCCATCGCCGCGTGCAGCCAATCCGGTGCGCAGGTTTTCTTCCACCGTTAATAGCGGAAAGATCTGGCGGCCCTGAGGCACAAATCCAATCCCCAAGCGTGAGCGATCTTCCAGGCGTTTGCGGGTCAGGTCGATGCCATCATCGTACTGAATGTTGCCATCACGGATCATCACTTCACCCATGATGCTTTTCATCAGGGTGGTTTTGCCCACACCATTGCGCCCCATCACACAGGTGCACTGGCCTTTGGGAACGGTCAGTGACAGGTTGCGCAGGGTGTGGCTCTGGCCGTAATACTGGTTGAGTGCATTGATCGTGAGCATCAGGCTTCTTCTCCAAGGTAAACTTCAATCACACGCGGATCAGACGACACCTGATCCATACTGCCTTCGGCCAGAACACTGCCCTGGTGCAAAACCGTCACCTTGCGGGCAATCGAGCGGACAAAGCCCATATCATGCTCCACCACGACCACCGATTGCTGGCCTGCCAGACCGATCAACAGCTCGGCAGTGCGCTCCATTTCTTGTTCAGTCATACCGGCCACCGGCTCATCCACCAGCAGCAGGCGCGGTTTCTGCATCAGCAGCATGCCGATTTCTAGCCATTGTTTTTGACCATGCGAGAGGATGCCAGCAAGCTGATGCTGCTGCTCAAGCAAGCCAGTCAACGCCAACACCTCTTCGATCGCTGCGCGTATTGTTCCGTTAAGACGTTCAGTCAAGGTTGGCAACAAGCCTTTATCAGTGGCTCGCGCCAGCTCCAAATTGTGAAACACGGTCAGCGCTTCAAACACGGTGGGCTTTTGAAACTTGCGCCCAACGCCAAGGCTAGCGATTTCTGGCTCGCTCATTTGCAGGAGATTATGACGACTGCCAAACCAGACCGAGCCTTCATCCGGTCGGGTCTTGCCGGTGATGATATCCATCATGGTGGTTTTGCCTGCGCCATTCGGGCCGATAATGCAGCGCAGCTCACCGTCATCAATCGTCAGGTTCAATTTGTTGATGGCCCGGAAGCCATCAAAGCTGACACTGACATCTTCGAGATACAAGATAGGACCGTGGCTGACATCCACTGGAGAGGGGCGTGGCAACATAAAATCAAAGACACGCTCGCGATCGGCCAATTGTCTCAGCAAACTCATATTGACTGCTCCTGTTGAAGTGAGGTGTCTACCGCTCGGGTTGGCTGCGAAGGCTGACGTACCCAGTGGAGACGATGGAGCAAACCGGCGATGCCCTGCGGCAAAAAGACCGTCACCACAACAAACAACGCCCCTAGCGCGAAGAGCCAAGCATCGGGCATGACGCCGGTGAACCAGCTTTTGGCATAGTTGACCAGCAGCGCGCCGATCACCGCACCGTAGAGGGTCGCCCGTCCACCCAACGCCACCCAGATCACAATTTCAATCGAAAACAGCGGTGAGAACTCACCAGGGTTGATAATGCCGACTTGCGGCACATAAAGAGCACCGGCCACACCGGCCAGCATGGCGGAAACCACAAACACCGAGAGCTGTACCCGCTCAACGCGATAGCCCAAAAAGCGGGTGCGTGCCTCTGCATCACGGCTTGCAATACACACCCGCCCTAGCTTGCTGGTAACAATCGCGCGACACAGCAGATAACCCAGCGCCAGCGCCACGCCAGTGACCAGAAATAACACCAAACGCATGCTATCAGTACGAAGATCCCATCCAAGAAGATCCCGAAAATCGGTCAGACCATTATTGCCACCAAAGCCCATTTCATTGCGGAAGAAGGCCAGCATCAGCGCAAAGGTCAGCGCTTGAGTCATAATCGACAGATAAACACCCGTCACCCGTGAGCGAAAAGCCAGATAGCCAAACACAAAGGCCAACAGCCCAGGTACCAGCAGCACCATCAAGGCCGCAAACCAGAAGGAATCAAAGCCTAGCCAATACCAGGGCAGCACATCCCAGTTCAGGAACACCATAAAATCTGGCAGCTCTGGGTGGCCATAGACCCCGCGTTCACCGATCTGGCGCATCAGATACATGCCCATGGCATAGCCCCCCAGCGCAAAAAAGGCACCATGCCCAAGGCTGAGAATCCCCAGATAGCCCCAAACGAGATCCACCGCGACGGCCAGCAAGGCATAACTCAGGTATTTACCCAGCAAATTCACGGTATAGGCAGACACATGCAGTGGATGCCCAGCTGGGACGACAAGATGCAGCAGGGTGACCAGACTCATCGCCACCAGCAGCACACCCAGAAACAGGCGTGTTGAACGTTCATACAGCGGTTGTGTGAGCCACATAAGCTAGTCTCCGGCGGCACGACCCTTTTGCGGAAATAATCCGCGTGGGCGTTTCTGAATAAACAGGATGATAAAAATCAGTACGAGGATTTTGGCCAGTACCGCACCAGCCCAAGGCTCGAGCAGCTGGTTAATCACACCTAAGGAGAGGCCTGCAATCAAGGTGCCCCACAGGTTGCCCACACCGCCAAACACCACCACCATAAAAGAATCGATAATATAGGCTTGCCCCAGGTTGGGGCCGACATTGGTCAGTTGTGACAGGGCGACACCGGCCAGTCCAGCGACGCCAGAGCCCAGACCGAAGGTGAGCATATCGACACGGGTGGCACGAATGCCCATAGAGCGTGCCATGTTGCGGTTCTGGGTGACGGCGCGCACTTCTAATCCCAATCGAGTGCGGCGCAGGATATAGATCAGAGCAGCAAACACCAGCAGCGCAAAAGCCATGATATAAAGGCGATTCAGTGTCAATGACAGCGCATCATTGACCATAATCGAGCCGCTCATCCATTCCGGTGTCACCACGGTACGGTTCAGAGGAGAAATCACCGTACGCACTAGCTGCTGCAAAATCAGGCTCACACCAAAGGTGGCCAGCAGGGTTTCCAGCGGACGCCCCTTCAAGAACTGGATCACACCGCGTTCGATGGCAATGCCGGTGAGTCCGGCAACCATAAAGCCAGCTGGAATCGATAACAGCAGTGCCAGGCCAGGTTGATCCGGCAACAGCTGTTGCATCGCCCAAGTGGTATAGGCGCCCAGCATGATCAACTCGCCATGTGCCATGTTGATCACCCCCATCACGCCAAAGGTAATCGCCAGACCTATCGCGGCCAACAGCAACACACTGCCCATCGAGACACCAAAATACAGCGTCTCAGCAATACGATTCAGTTTGAGCTTTTGTTCAATACCCAGCAGCGCCTGACGGGCAGCCTCAGCTAAAAGCGCATCTTCACTCTGCTGGGCTCGGTTCAAGGCCACACGGGCACGACTATGTAAACTGCCTGCCAGCCCATCCACTGCGCGGATATCACCCTGCTCAACTTGATAAATCGCCAGGGCCAACGCCAAACGCTGCCCAACTCGGGAATCCGTTTCAGTGATCAGAACATCAGGCAATCGCTGTGCCAGATGAACATCGACCTCACCAATCAAGCGCTCTGCTGCTGCACGGCGCAGACTGATGTCATCCGCATCGAGATCCATTAAAGCCAGAGCACTGCGCAGCTGGTTGCGCAGCGTATTGTTGATGCTGATCCGGTTCAGATCTCGGCGCGTCACTCGACCCAAGGCTTCTTGACTCAAGGCATCCATGATCAATGCGTCGCGACCACTTGTGCCCTCAATCACCACAAAGCGCCCATCGTGAAGGCGTTGCAGATGGCCTTCTAACAAGGCAGAGAGCCAGAGGCGTGCCTGAGGCTGCTCACTATCGATAATGCGCTGAATAGCCTGGCCTTTTTCAACAAAAGAGCGGGTATCCAGTGCCTCAAGCAGTGCCTGACGTGGATCAGGTTCGGGAGCCGCCTGAGCCAGACCAAAAGGCAGCCAGCTGAGCAGCACAACAAAGATGAATAACTGGGGCATAGATCACACCTTGGGTTCAGGTCACTGATACGCCATGGACACCAGCAAGGCACCATGGCGCTTCCTTTTACGCGCTAGGTGTTACTCGCCAAGTGCAGAGCGCGCATCGGCGGCAGCTGTACTGCCACCACAGCGCCCTGTGCGCACGTTGTAGTTGCCGCAGCTCATTGGCACGCGCCAATCAGAGACCAGATCACGAGAACCAGGCAGGAAGTTCGACCAGGCATCGCCAGAGACTGTCCCTGGTGTTTGCCAGACCACTTCAAACTGACCATCGGATTGAATTTCGCCAATCAGCACAGGTTTTGTGATGTGGTGATTGGGCAGCATCACGGCATAGCTGCCGGTCAGGTTAGGAACGACAACGCCATAAATCGCATCGCGTACAGCATCAACATCTGTGGTCCCCGCACGATTGACTGCCTCGACCCACATGTTGAAGCCGATATAGTGAGCTTCCATAGGATCATTGGTGACGGCATTGGCATCGCCCTTATAAGCCTGCCAAGCCTCAATAAAGGCATGGTTTTCTTCAGTATCCACGCTCATAAAGTAGTTCCAGGCGGCCAGATGCCCCACCAGCGGACCTGTATCGAGGCCAGAAAGCTCCTGCTCGCCGACAGAGAAGGCAATGACGGGCAGATCGCCAGCATCGATACCTTGGTTCGCCAGTTCACGATAGAAGGGCACATTGGCATCGCCATTAATCGTCGAGATCACTGCCGTGCGCTGCCCTGCCGTACCAAAACGCCGCACTTGCGACACAATGTTCTGCCAGTCGGAATGACCAAAAGGGGTGTAGTTGACCAGGATGTCGCTTGCGGCCACACCGTGCACATCCTTCAAGTAGGCTTCCAGAATACGGTTGGTCGTGCGTGGATAAACATAATCTGTTCCCAGCAAAGCAAAGCGCTCGATACCCAATTCATTGATTAAATAATCCACAGCTGGAATTGCCTGTTGATTAGGTGCCGCGCCGGTATAAAACACATTGCGTGAGGATTCTTCACCCTCATATTGCACTGGATAAAAGAGCAAGCCATTGAGCTCTTCAAAAACGGGCAGAACCGCTTTGCGCGAAACAGAGGTCCAGTTGCCAAAAACGACATCCACCTGATGCTGCGCGAGGAGCTCACGGGCACGCTCGGCAAATAACGGCCAGTTAGAGGCAGGGTCCACCACCACGGCTTCCAGTGGACGACCCAGAACACCGCCTTGTGCATTTTGCTGTTCTATCAGCATTTCGATCGTATCGCGCAGTACCGATTCGCTGATGGCCATCGTGCCGCTCAGTGAATGCAGTACACCAACGCGGATGGGGTCCTGAGCCAAGGCGCTCAGGCTGGTGAAACCTACGAGCGCACTCAAAGAAGTGACCTGGGCGACTTTTTTGACTTGATGCATGATCTTTTTCATCGACAACTCCGTTTCACTAGATTCAGTTCGTTGCAGCCTGTGGGCTGCGATCTTGTCTGCTGGTCTTGAAGGTAAAGAATGGATTTAGGCTTCCTGATGCCTCGCTCTGGCTTCCTGCAACATATGTATTGTTATTTTTCTGACTTCATCCCGGCTGACTGAGATATGACTCGTCATCAACCGTTGGGCATGATCGGTACGACGCTGCTCGATGGCTTCCAAAATGGCAGCGTGTTCTTGATAGGTGGCACTAATGCGATAGTCCTTGGTGAAATCCAGACGGCGAATAATATGAATCCGCTCGCTGATATCCCGATGCACCTGAGCCATCTGCTGATTGCCTGCTGCTGCCACAAGATCAGAATGAAACTCTCGATCTCGCTCGCTGAGACGAATATCGGTGAGCCAATGGGCTTCTGGAACCAGCCAGAAATCGCGCAGCGCTTGCAATTGAGCCGGCCGACTGGTGAGCTGACACAAGCGCTCAATCGCCGCTTTTTCAAGCAGAATGCGAACATCGTAAAGTTCTTCAAACACTTTGAAATCAAAGGGCTTAACCTGCCAGCCACTGCGAAAATGCACATCGACATAGTGTTCGCGCCGCAAACGGTAGAGGGCTTCACGCACGGGTGTTCGGCTGGCTTCAAAACGCTCAGCGATTTCGGCCTCGCTAAAGAAGTCACCTGGCAGCAATTGAAAGTTGAAAATCATCGCCTTGATCTGGCCATAAATCCGCTCCGCTAGGCTTTCACGCCTGGCCGGCTTAGGATGCTTATTGAGGAAGTTGGCTGGACTCATGCCACCTGCTCCTCAGCGATGTGATGGGGCGCCAAGATAGCCAGCAGCTCACCCGCTCGGACGGGCTGACCGGGTGAGCAATGAAAACCCTCCACACGACCAGCGATAGGCGCTTTGATCTCGACTTCCATCTTCATAGCTTCAAGCACCAGCAGGGTGTCACCGGCGGCCACTTCAGTGCCGGGTTCGACCAGCAGCTTCCAGACGTTACCGGCAATTTCCGCCGTCACTGGGGTTTGGCTGGCATCCAACCCTGCACCTGTATTCGGTATTTCTGCCTGAGTGATGGCCGGAGGTGCGATATCCTCGGCACTCCAGCGGCTGATTTCCTCACTGAAAGCCTGCTGCTGACGGCTCTGGAAAGCACTGATGCTGTCAGCCTGAACTTCGAGGAATTGCAGGTACTGTGCGACATCAAATACTTCCTGCTCAATGCGGCACTGAAAACGTCCGTGGCGGAAATCTTCCCGCAGGACATCCAGCTCTTCCTCGGTGACTGGGTAAAAACACACCTGATCAAAGAAGCGCAACAGCCAGGGGGCATCAGGCGCAAATTGGCGATTTTTCAGCCAGGTGTTCCAGATCGGCAGGGTGCGCCCCACCAGCTGATAACCCCCAGGGGAGTCCATGCCGTAGATGCACATATACATGCCACCAATACCCACGGTGCCTTCAGCAGTATGAGTACGGGCCGGGTTGTACTTGGAACTCAGCAGACGGTGGCGTGGGTCCAGCGGTACCGCACAGGGCGCACCCAGATATACATCTCCTAGCCCCAGCACCAGATAACGGGCGCTGTAGAGGGTGTCCTGCACCTGTTCACGGCTGACACCATTGATGCGGCTGATGAAATCCACATTGTTCGGCAACCAGGGGGCCTGATCGCGCACGGTTTCACGGTAACGCTGCACGGCATCCAGGGTGGCGGAGTCTTCAAAGGCCATCGGCAGGTGCAGCACCCGAGTCGGCAATTTCACTGTGGATGGATCAACGAGAGTAGCTTCCAGCTGCGTGAGCAGAGCCAAGAGTTGTTGTTGGTGCAGTTGCTGGCCGTCATAACGAATCTGCAGGGAGCGCACACCCGGTGCCAGTTCCAGCACACCAGGAAGGGCACGGTCTTTCAGCGCTTGCATCAGCAGGTGCACACGAATGCGCGTGGTCAGATCGAGCAGGTTTTCGCCGTATTCCATCAGGATGTAACCATCACCGGCCTGACGATAAACCACCTGCGGACGCTCGTCCGTGGCGGGCAGCGTGGCCAGCACACAGGGTGAAGCCGCAGCAGCACTGGCATTAAAAGTGGCTGCATCCGTTTTTTCAGCAATCAGGTTGGCATCCAGTGGCGGTAATGCACGCAAGGCGGATGGCAGGGGTTGTAGGGTGTGGATGGCCTGATCCCAGGCTTGTTCCAGCGCCACTGCCGCATCAAAGGTCATCGGCACAAAACGAATGGTGTCACCGGGTTTCACCTGCCCTACCTTCCAGAGCTCGGCACGGGCAATGGTGACCGGACAGACAAAACCACCCAAGCTGGGGCCATCCTTCATCAAGATCACTGGGCTATCGCCGGTGAAGTTCACCGCACCAATGGCGTATTCACAATCGTGGACATTGGAAGGGTGCAGACCGGCTTCCCCGCCATCGGTTCTGGCCCATTCCAGCACCGGACCCACCAGACGCACACCCAATCGGTTGGCGTTGTAATGCACTTCCCAGTCGGTAGCAAAAAAGGTTTCAAAAGAGGCCTGAGTGAAAAAGTCCGGTGCACCGTGCGGGCCGACCAGCACACCGATCTGCCACTGCTGACCGTAAGCGGGTACCAGCGCTGCCGGTGCCTGTGCCGGAGCGGTAAGATCAGTGGTTTCCGGCAGCAGCTCCAGCAGATCACCGGCACGCAAAGTGCGGCCGCAGAAACCACCGAACTGACCCAGTGCAAAGGTGGAACGACTGCCCAGATACACTGGTACATCCAGACCACCTCGAATCGCCAGATAAGCCCGGCAGCCGCTTTTGGCCTGCCCTAGATTCAGCACCTGACCGGCCTTCACAGTCACCGCCTGCCAGCCCTGCAAGGGCTGATCATCCAGGGTGGCGGACTCACAGGCACCGGTGACAGCGATCACGGTATCAATATTGAATTTCAGGGTCGGGCCGATCAGGGTGGCTTCAATGCCAGCGGCATCTGCGGGGTTGCCCACCAGGCGGTTGGCCAGTGCAAAGGCCTTGTCATCCATGGGGCCGGATGGTGGCACACCGATATCCCAGTAACCCAGACGACCCGGCAGATCCTGCACACTGGTGTAGGTGCCGGGCATCAGCACTTCTACACTGCGACTGGTGTAGCTGAAATGATCCAGCGCACGGGTGGATACCTGCCCTGCTGCAAAGTCTTGATCCGCCAGCACCGCACGCAGGTATTCCAGATTGGTGGGAATACCATAAAAGCGGGTCGCGGCCAGTGCAGCCCGCAGGCGACTGAGGGCTTCCGCACGATCCTCACCATAAGCAATGATCTTGGCAATCATCGGGTCAAAACCAGAGGAGACTTCACTGCCGTTTTCAACACAGCCATCCACACGGATGCCCGGCAAGTCATCAGGCAGAATGACTTCACTCAGGCTACCGGGGCTAGGCTGAAAGTTCTTCAAGGGGTTTTCGGCATACACCCGCACTTCCATCGCAGCACCCTGCGGGATGATGTTACGCAGGGGTGTTAGATCTGCTTGACCGGCTGCCACCGCTAACATCTGCTCGATCAAATCCAGCCCAGTGACACATTCAGTGACTGGGTGTTCCACCTGCAAACGGGTGTTCACTTCGAGAAAATAAAAAGCATCCTTGGCGGCATCGTAGATGAACTCCACGGTACCGGCACTACGATAGTTCACGCTGCGCCCCAGACTTTCGGCAGCTTCAATCAGCGCCTTGCGGGTGGCCGCAGGCAGATGCGGTGCTGGGGTTTCTTCCACCACCTTCTGATGACGACGCTGCAGGGAGCAATCGCGCTCACCCAGCGCCACTACTTCACCCAGACCGTCCCCCAGCAGTTGCACTTCCACATGGCGGGCATGGTCAATGCAGTGCTCCAGAAACACACTGCCATCATTAAAATACTGCTGCCCAAGGCGCACCACCCGGTCATAGGCTTCACGCAGTTCATCAGCCGTGTTGCAGCGGGTCATGCCGATGCCGCCCCCGCCTGCAGTGCTTTTTAACATCACCGGATAACTGATGCGCTCGGCCTCTTCCAGCGCCTGATCCAGACTCTGCAACAGGTCACTGCCCGGTGTCAGTGGCACACCAGCGGCTTCAGCCAGAGCACGGGCACGGTGCTTCAGGCCAAAATCTCGAATCTGGCTGGCAGTGGGACCAATGAAGGTGATGCCTTCAATGTCACAGCGCTCGGCAAACTCGGCGCTTTCCGACAGAAAACCATAGCCAGGATAAATGGCCTCGGCACCGGTGTTGTGTGCTGCGGCCAGAATCTTGTCCATGTCCAGATAGGTTTCATCGGCCCGATGACCGGCCAGAGAAACCGCCACATCCGCTTCGCGCACATGGATGGCATTGCGATCATCCTCGGCATACACAGCCACACTGCGAATGCCCAGACGTTTGAGAGTACGAATGGCTCGGCAAGCAATTTCGCCACGATTGGCAATCAGCACAGTAGAGAAGTAACGGTGGCTTGTTGCATTCATACGAGAGTCTCCTGAGATTTTTTCAGATCGGCGATGTAAGCGCGCCAGCCGCCGAAGTGGGTGATATCTTTTGCACTGCAAAGTGCCAGGGGTTCACAGATGAATCCCTTGACGCTGCGTCCGTCTTGCAACAGCAGATTGCCTATCCCGAGAGGCTCAGGAATTTCGGCCACAAAGGCCCCAAAGTTCGCCAGCGGCACATCCCAGAGCTCCACCAGAATGGATGCCCCCTTCTCCGCCACCCGCGCCAATCCGGGTTTTGGTGGCATGGTGTTAGCCAAGGCATAAAGGCGGTATTCAGGCGCGGTCTGGGTGGCCTCCACAAAGCTGGCCTGGCGATTGGTGAGCTGAAAATTCAATGGCATGCCACGCAGGTGGGCACCCACCACGGCCACCCTGACCGCACCGGGAGCCACAGGCTTGCTGGTCACGTCTGAAGGCTTGAAGGCCTGATCAGTGGCCCCCAGAGGGAGCGCTAGCTGCTGCTGCCAACGACGACCGAAATCCGCCAGCGCAAAATCCTGCCAGGCGTTGGCAATCAAGGTGATGCCAGCTGGCAAACCATCACTACGAAAAGGTGCGGGCAGCGCCAGCGCGCAAAGATCAGCCAGATTGGTGAAGTTGGTGTAGGTGCCAAACTGAGCGTTATAAAGAAGGGGTTCCTGCTGCATGGCTGCTAGGGTACGGAGGGTCGGTGAAGTCGGCACCACCAAGGCATCCACCTGCTGTAATTGCAGCTGAATGCAGCGGGCCAGCTCCTGCCTGCGGTATTCAGCGGCAAAGGCATCCAGTGCCGTGTATTCACCCCCCTTGCTGACAATGGCATGCACCACTGGGTCCATAGCGTCTGGCTGCTGCACCAGCGCCCCAACAGCATGAGTACGTTCAGCCACCCAGGGTCCTTGATACAACAAGGCAGCCAATTCACTGAAAGGCGTAAAATCGATTTCCACCAGCTCGGCCAGTGGTGCCAGTTCACTGCGTGCCTGCTCAAAAGCGGCCTGCATGGCAGTATCACCAAAAAATTCCAGTTGTGCCGGAATCGCCAAACGCGGACGCTCCGGCATGCCCACAGCGGCAGACTGAGGGCTGCGGCGAGAAAAAGCATCATCCAGATCCTGCTCAGCACCCAGGATGTGCGACACCTGCACAGCATCATCCACCGTCAGGGCAAACACCGAGACACAATCCAAAGTGCGACAGGCGGGTACCACGCCCTTGTTAGAAAACCAGCCCCGCGTGGGCTTTAATCCCACAAGATTATTAAAACCGGCAGGGACTCGACCGGAACCTGCCGTATCAGTACCCAGCGCAAACGGCACCAAACCTCGCGCCACGACTGAAGCAGAACCCGAACTGGAACCACCGGAGACATAAGCAGGATTAAACGTGTTGGGTACAGCACCATAGGGGGAACGAGTGCCCACCAGACCGGTGGCAAACTGATCGAGGTTGGTCTTGCCGATCAACACCGCTCCGGCTGCTTTTAGGCGAGCCACCACCGTAGCATCCTCAGCAGCGGTATAGCTGAATGCCGTACAGGCTGCAGTGGTCGGCCAGCCTGCGGCATCAATATTGTCCTTGATGGCGAAGGGCACGCCCAATAAAGGCAGAGACTCACCTGCTGCCCGCAGCTCTTGCAACTGCTGCCACTGGAGATGCAATTCATTGGAAGAAGCGAGATCAATCCAAGCCGGATCTTCTGCTGGTGATGGTAAAGCCGAAAGTAGAGCTTGAAGCCTTTGCCAACCCTGATCATCTTGTTGGGCCAACTGCCACTGCTCAAGTGTCCAACCAAGCGTTTCTATTTGCGTCTGCATTGATACCACCTTGTGCTCTTACTTGTATACAAGGCATAAAGCACAGGAGGTACCATAAAATATTTTTTTATTATTTTATAAAGACTTAAGCTGTAAAAACCTCAAAATAAGCAACGAAGAAGAATGCAGAATGCACCAGGATTCAGCCGATTTTTGTGCTGCGCACCAAAACAGCCTAGCGCGCATCAACCAGTCAATGAACCAGATCTCACAATTGAAATGAAAAACCTTATCATGTAGATTCATAAAAAAATCAACTGGAGACCGACATGCCAACCCGCCGCTTACGCCATCCTGTATTCGCCAGCCTACTGCTCCTTCTCCCTTCGATCAGCTTCGCCAATGAGCCACTACGTATCGGTAGCTGTGTGCTGCAACCCAGCACCCAATGCGCGGGGCTGGCTACCGAACTGAAGTACAAGGATCTGAAAAACCTCGATCTGCGCGCGAGCAACTTTAGCCACACCAGCTTTCATGGCAGTTCACTAGATGGCAGCGATTTACGCGGTGCCCATCTTGTCAGTGCTGAGTTTGATATGAGTTCATTAGAGGGTGTCGACCTGCGAGAAGCAGATCTCAGCGATGCGCTGATGAGCCTGTCACGGATCCATCATGCGGATCTGCGCGGGGCGATTCTTTTTAATGTGGATCTGCGCTATGCCCAAGGCGTGGACAGCGCTCGCTTAGAGGGGGCTCAATTTTGCAATACACGCTTACCCAGTGGTGAGCTGAGTCATCGTGATTGCCCTGAGTGAATAGCCAAAGCAGGGTTAATCCAGTCTTTCTGGCCCCGCCATCACCCGATCTAAAGCCGCAAAAACGGCTTCTTGGCTAATCAGATCGATAGCATCTGGATCCCGCACTCGCTGCCCCCAGCCCACCTGATCCACTTCTTTACCAAGAAACTGGCGCACGGCTTGTGGATAAGCATTGACGACATATTCACGCCCACGCCAAGGGCCTGTGCGTTCTGGATTCGAGGTGACATATAGGCCCAGAGGAGGGGTGCCCAGCGCAGCGGCCATGTGAATCGGGCCTGAATCTGGGGCAACGACACAACGGGCCTGCTCAATCAGCGCCAGCAGCACTTTTAAGGATGTTTTGCCAACCAAATTGGTGATGGGGGCTTGGCTCCACGCGCTCATCTTCGCGGCCGCATCCTGTTCCATCGGTGTATTGCCGCCGCTGATCACGGTGGCTAATCCGTAGCGCTGCCAAGCATAGTCGGCTAAAGCGGCATAACCTTCCAAAGACCAGTTGCGCCAGTTGCGCGCTCTTTGGCTCGAACAAGGGCTGAGCAGTAAATAGGGTGAGTGTGGACGCAAGGCTTGAGCCGCTTCACGCGCGGCATCAGGCAGGGGTAAGCGCCACTCAGGTTGTTGCGGCTGAAGCCCGAGATGGCGCACAAAATCGAGAAAACCCTCTCCAACATGCGCCCGTGGGTGGGGGGCAATCTGCTCATTCACAAACCAACCTTGATAGTCCTTGGCCCGTGCTGGATCAAAGCCGATGCGTCGTTGCGCAGGGATAAAGCGCGAGAGCACACTGGCTCTTAAAGCAGCCTGCATATGCAGGAGTAGATCAAAAGGACGGCCTTGGCGCTGCTGCAACAGTTGCTGGCGTAAGGCACGCATGCCTTTTAAGCCGGAAGACTTGTCATAGACGAGGAGTTCGACCCCCTCTAAACCTTCGAGTAGGCTATACTCGGCACGGCCTATCACCCAGGTGATGCGTGTCGCTGGCGCCGCTGCTTGCAGAGCACGCAGGCTAGGCACCAGATTGCAAACATCGCCCAATGCAGAAAGGCGCAGCACACACACATCACCAAGTGAAGCAGATTGAGAAGCAGGCATGACAGGATTCCAGCAGCGAGAATTTAAACAGAAAAGGTTGGGTCAGAGCTGCATTCTATATGACGCTCAGGTCTTTCCACAAATCACACCCGCGTGGTTTGATCCCCATTATTGGGCTGAGCAAGGCCAGCTTGTCGGTGGTGCACCTGGGCGAGGTACCAGTTGTTTTATCCACACCCCTGCGGGTGAAGGTGTCCTTCGCCACTATCATCGAGGTGGGCTTGTTGGGCGCTGGATTCAAGACCGCTATATCTGGACAGGGCTGCATTCTACCCGCGCTTGGCAAGAGTTTCATCTGACCGCCCAGCTTGAGCAAGAAGGTTTTCCTGTACCTCGGCCTTGGGCCGCGCAGCTCGTGCGTCAGGGACTGACCTATCGCGCGGATCTGCTCACCCAAAGACTTCCCCATGCTTTACCTTTAGCGGATTATCTATTGCAGGCCAGCGCCGCACCTGATCAGCAAGCTCTGTGTTTAATACAAGTAGGCCAGTTGATTGCTGATTTTCACCAACGGGGTTTGAACCATGTGGATCTCAACCCGCGTAATCTATTGCTCGATCCAGAACGAGTCCATGCCGCCCAGCTTGCGACAGATGGTCAGCCCATCTACCAACGTGCCAACTCAGGGCTCTGGCTGATTGATCTTGATCGTTGTCAGCTTGGCCGTTTGACACCAGCGCAAGCCAAGAGCAATTTACAGCGCTTACTGCGCGGTTTGATCAAGCTCGATGCGATCCAAGCGCCTGATTGGTTCGCCCAGATCGAAGCCGGATATCGCCACCGACTTGCGCACAAAGCCACCTGAAAGCCCTTCAGAGATCAGGTATAATCGAGCGCTGAATAGCCAATCTTAAAGTAGATCGCTTGGCGCTCACTGATCGAGCAGGATGCTGTCCAAGCTGCTCGATTCAATCACCTTTTGACGACCACCTAGAGGCCGTTTTGACTATGAAACCGTCAACACCGGATGCATCGACTTTTCAGGGCCTCATTCTGGCTCTACAAAACTACTGGGCCGAACAAGGCTGCGTGATTTTACAACCGCTGGATATGGAAGTCGGCGCGGGCACCTTCCATCCTGCCACCTTCTTGCGCGCACTGGGCCCAGAAACCTGGAACGCCGCCTATGTTCAGCCTTCACGCCGTCCAACCGATGGGCGCTATGGTGAAAACCCCAATCGCTTGCAGCACTACTACCAGTTTCAGGTGGTCATGAAGCCCTCACCTGAGAAGATTCAGGAACTCTATCTTGGCTCACTGAAGATGCTCGGGATCGATCCTCTGGTTCATGATATTCGCTTTGTTGAAGACAACTGGGAATCACCCACGCTAGGAGCCTGGGGCCTTGGCTGGGAAGTGTGGCTGAATGGGATGGAAGTCACCCAGTTCACCTATTTCCAACAAGCAGGCGGCATCGAATGCTACCCAGTCACCGGTGAAATCACCTATGGCTTAGAGCGGATTGCCATGTACCTGCAAGGCGTGGATAGCGTCTATGATCTGGTCTGGACACTCGATCCCTCGGGTCAACCCGTGACCTATGGCGATGTCTGGTTGCAGAATGAAATCGAACAGAGCGCTTATAACTTTGAGCAGGCCGATGTGCCCTATCTGTTTGCCACCTTTGATCAGTGCGAGAAGGCCTGCGTTTCTCTGCTCGAAGCCAAGCTGCCGCTGCCCGCCTATGAGCAGGTCCTCAAAGCCTCACACACTTTTAACCTGCTTGATGCACGCCACGCTATTTCTGTGACTGAGCGGCAGCGCTTTATTTTGCGTGTTCGCACCCTAGCGCGTGAGGTTGCACTGGCCTATTTCCAATCACGTCGCGCTCTAGGCTTCCCGCTTGCACCTCAGCATCTGGCGGAAGAAGTCCTTCAGCACTGGGAGCAAGAAGAACGTGCCCAAGCCGAAAAAGCCCTTAAGAAGGAGAAAGCATAATGGCTGCGGATCTACTCTTTGAACTTGGCTGTGAAGAACTGCCACCGCATTTGCTGCAGCCACTGGCCCAATCTTTACAGCAACAGATCGAAAGCGCGCTGCAAGAAGCTGGCATTCCCTTTAGCAGCAGCCAGACCTTTGCCACGCCGCGCCGTTTGGCCCTGCGGATTCACGATCTGGCCAGCGAACAGCCAGATCAGGCGATAGAGCGTCGCGGCCCTGCTATTGCCGCTGCCTTTAAAGATGGACAGCCAACCAAGGCGGCACAAGGCTTTGCTGCCTCCTGCGGCGTCACGGTTGATCAGCTTGAACAGCTCGAAACAGATAAAGGAAGCTGGCTGGTCTACCGTTCTCTACAAGCCGGACAGAGCACGGCCAGCCTGCTGCCTGAGCTATTGAGCCAAGCTATCCACCAGCTACCTGTTCCCAAGCGGATGCGCTGGGGTGCAACGCGTCAGGAATTTTCACGTCCAGTGCATTGGCTGGTCTTGCTCCATGGTGAGCAGGTTGTTCCGATGAGCCTGTTTGGTCTTCAGGCAGGTGCGATCACCTATGGTCATCGCTTCCACGCACCCCAAGCCATCACCCTGAGCTCGCCAGCTGACTATGAAGCCCAACTTGAAGCCGCGCATGTCATCGCTTCATTTGATCGTCGCCGCGAGATGATTCGCACCCAAGTGCTCGCGCAGGCTGAGCAGCATCAAGGTGAGGCCGTGATTGATCCTGATCTGCTGGATGAAGTGACCGGATTAGTCGAATGGCCGGTGGCCCTGACAGGCAGCTTTGATGAAGGCTTCCTGGCCGTACCCGATGCCTGTTTGATTTCATCGATGAAGGCCAATCAAAAGTACTTTCACCTGATTGATGAAGAAGGCAAGCTGCTGCCCCGCTTTATCACCATCAGCAATATCGACAGCCAGAATCCCAGCCTCGTGATTCTGGGGAATGAGCGGGTGATTCGTCCCCGTCTTGCCGATGCGGCCTTCTTCTTCGAAACGGATAAGAAAACACCGCTCGATCAACGTGCCGCAGGTTTAGCGAAGGTGGTCTTTCAGCAGCAGCTGGGCACGCTGGCCGACAAGACACGTCGCATTCGCGCACTGGCACTCCATATCGCGCAACGCATTGGTGCCGATGCTGATCACGTTGCCCGCGCGGCTGAGCTCAGCAAGTGCGACCTGAATACCGAGATGGTGCTCGAATTCCCTGAGCTGCAAGGTCTGATGGGCGAAGCCTATGCGCTGCATGATGGCGAGAACCCCGAGGTCTGCCGCGCATTGCGTGAGCAGTATCTACCACGCAATGCCAGTGATGCCTTACCCGCTACCCTCGCCGGTATCTGCTTGGCCTTGGCAGATCGCTTGGATACCCTGACTGGCATTTTTGGTATCGGCCAAAAGCCCAGCGGCGTGAAGGACCCCTTCGCCCTGCGCCGTGCGACCTTGGGCGTGCTGCATATTCTGGTTCACAAGCAGCTGGATCTAGATCTGAAAGAACTGATTCAACTGGCGCTGGCACAACACCAGAACCTGCCTCAGGCAGATCAAGTGGAGCAATCACTGCTGGATTATATGCTCGATCGCTTCCGCGCCTGGTATCAGGCTCAGGGTTTGGCAACGGAGCTGTTCCTCGCCGTACGCCAGCGTGGTGTGACCCACCCCTATGATTTTGATCGCCGAGTGCAGGCCGTGGCCAGCTTTAGCGAAAGAGCCGAAGCCAGTGCACTGGCCGCCGCCAATAAACGCGTCAGCAATATCCTCAGCAAACAAGCCAGTGAGCTGGATATCCATAGCCTAGAGATCAACAATGCCTTGCTGACGGAACCAGCTGAAATCACCCTCGCCGAGCAGATCGCGATCAAGCAGATTGAAGTCGCGCCAAGCTATGCCAAGGGCGATTATCAAGCTGCGCTCAACCTGCTGGCCAGCTTGCGTGAGCCTGTGGATCAGTTTTTTGATCAGGTGATGGTGATGGCAGAAGATCCTGCCTTGCGCCAGAACCGCTTAGCGCTACTGGCCGCTTTGCAAAACCTCTTTTTGCATACGGCGGATATTGCTCAGCTGCAAGGCTGAGATCACATCCGGTTCAGGGGGCCACAAGTGCCCCCTTCTTTTTTATTGATCTTTTGATGAGCACCATGAAGAAGATTTTAATTTTAGACCGCGACGGCGTCATCAATCAGGACTCAGATGCTTTTGTTAAAAATGCTGACGAATGGATCCCACTCCCCGGCTCGATAGAAGCCATCGCCAAGCTCTATCAAGCAGGTTGGACGCTGGCGATTGCCACCAACCAATCTGGCTTAGCACGTGGCAAATTCACTCAGGCTGATCTGGATGCTCAACACGCCAAGATGCTGGATCTGATCCATGCGGCCGGAGGTGATTTGCATGCGATCACCTGGTGTCCCCATGGCCCAGATGAGGGCTGTCGCTGCCGTAAGCCTGAGCCAGGTTTGCTTGAACAGATTAGCCAGCGCCTTGATCTGGATTTAAGCGGTGCCGTCATGGTGGGTGATGCGCTCAGAGATCTGCAAGCCGGTCAGGCGATGGGCTGCCAAGCTGTGCTGGTCAGAACAGGGAAGGGCGAAAAAACCCTTGCCGCGGGTGAGGGCTTGGAAGAAGTGCTTGTCGTGGCAGATCTGGCTGAACTGGCGGAGCGTCTGCTGACTGACAAGCTCTGATGTTGGGTGGCAGGTTTCACCCACGCAGACTAAACAGGTGAATCTCAGTCTGCCGAGCATAAAAAAACGCCCGAAATCTCGGGCGTTTTTTTGATCAGCAGCCTCTCACCTTAAACATCTAAGTTAGAAACGGCCAGTGCGTTGCTTTCGATAAAGTGACGGCGTGGCTCTACTTCATCGCCCATCAGCGTGTTAAACATCTGATCCGCTGCTACAGCATCTTCAATGGTCACGCGCAGCATCCGGCGGGTTTCTGGGTTCATGGTGGTATCCCAGAGCTGGTCTGGATTCATCTCTCCCAATCCCTTATAACGCTGCACGCTCACACCACGACGCGCTTCTATCATCAGCCATTCCAGCACCTGTGCAAAGCGCGTGACGCTGCGCTGACGCTCACCACGGGCGATATAGGCACCTTCTTCAAGCAGCCCATCTAACTGCTCACCCAGAGCACGTAGAGCACGATAATCTGCTGATTTGAAGAAATCCACACCGAAGCGATAGCGGGTTGGCACGCCATGCGCCACAACATCAGCGACTGGAATCCACACACCACGCTCAGTATCTTCTTCAATACTCATGGTGACCTTAGTGGCATCGTTTGCCGCCACGATGACCCGCTCTTCCAGCAGCTTCACCCACTCTTCTAGTTGAACGCGCTCTTTGAGAGCGGAGACATCCAGGCTCGGTGTATCGATCATTTGCGTCAACACAAATTCAGGATAGACCTGCGCCAAACGCTCAATCCGCGCCATCGTGCTGCGATACTGCTCCACCAGCTGATGTAGACCTTCTCCCATCAAACCCGGCGCTTCAGGATTCACATAGAGTGCCGCACCTTCTAATGCAGTTTGGATCAAATACTCATCCAATGCCGCTTCATCCTTCAAATACTGCTCCTGCTTACCCCGCTTGATCTTGTATAGCGGCGGCTGCGCAATAAACACATGGCCACGTTCGATCAAGGCCATGGTTTGGCGGAAGAAGAAGGTCAGCAGCAGCGTGCGAATATGCGATCCATCCACGTCCGCATCCGTCATGATAATGATGGAGTGATAACGGAGTTTGTCTGGATTAAATTCTTCACGGCCAATACCGCAACCCAGCGCTGTAATCAGGGTGCCGACTTCTGCAGAAGACAGCATCTTGTCAAAACGGGCTTTTTCGACATTAAGGATTTTACCCTTCAGCGGCAGAATCGCTTGCGTTTTGCGATCTCGGCCCTGCTTGGCGGATCCACCTGCCGAATCACCCTCCACCAGATAAATCTCAGAAAGCGCAGGGTCTTTTTCTTGGCAGTCGGCCAGTTTACCCGGCAGACCTGCGATATCCAGCGCCCCTTTACGGCGTGTCATTTCGCGCGCTTTGCGTGCGGCTTCACGAGCGCGCGCAGCATCAATCATCTTATTCACGATGATCTTGGCTTCTTGCGGATACTCCAGCAGATATTCACCAAAAGCCTTACCCATTTCCTGTTCAACCGCTGTTTTGACTTCAGAGGAAACCAGCTTATCTTTGGTTTGTGAGGAGAACTTAGGATCAGGCACCTTCACCGAGACAATGGCTGTTAAACCTTCACGGGCATCATCACCTGTTGTGGCGACCTTGGCTTTTTTCGCTAAACCTTCTTGCTCAATATACTGGTTGAGTAAGCGAGTTAACGCGCCACGAAAGCCTGCCAAATGGGTGCCGCCATCACGCTGAGGAATGTTGTTGGTGTAGCAAAAAATGTTTTCTGAGAAGCCATCATTCCATTGCATCGCCACTTCAACACCGACGCCATCTTCTTCTCGCTGCGTGCTGAAATAGAAGGCTTTACACAAAGTGGTTTTGTTGGTGTTGAGGTGATCAACAAAGGCCTTTAAACCACCTTCGTAGTGAAAGACTTCTTCACGGCCATTGCGCTCATCGGTTAATACAATGCGCACACCTGAGTTTAAGAAAGAGAGTTCACGCAGGCGCTTAGCCAGAATATCAAAACTAAATTCGATATTGGAGAAGGTTTCTGGTGAAGGGCGAAAACGTACTAATGTTCCTGTTTTTTGGGTTTGTCCAACAATGCCTAAGGGTGCATCAGGAATACCATGACGATACACCTGCTCATGGATCTGCTGGTTACGCCAGATCGTCAGGGTGAGTTCTTCTGACAAGGCGTTGACCACTGAGACCCCCACACCGTGCAAACCACCGGAAACCTTGTAGGTATTGTCATCAAACTTACCTCCAGCGTGCAGGACCGTCATGATGACTTCTGCTGCTGAGATCCCCTCTTCCGCGTGGATATCTGTAGGCATACCACGCCCATCATCGGCGACGGATACAGATTCATCAGGATGGATCACCACCTTCACTTCGCTACAGTGACCGGCCAGGGCCTCGTCAATGGAGTTATCAACCAACTCAAACACCATGTGATGTAAGCCAGTGCCATCATCAGTATCACCGATATACATGCCCGGCCGCTTGCGCACCGCATCTAGGCCTTTGAGTACCTTGATACTCGATGAATTGTAAGAATTACTCTCGCTCATTGCTGACTCCCATGATGTCTCCAGATATTCAGGAGATCGAACTGAATTGGGTGGGTTGGATCTTTCCATGTTTCACGTGGAACCAAGCCATGCGCTCTGGATACTTCCAGTCTTGTTGCATGGCTTGGGCCTCCACCGCAGTAATAAAAACCTGCGTGTCCTGCTCTTCAAGCAGTTCACAAAAAAGCTGCCGATGCTGTGCATCCAGCTCAGCAGGTAAATCATCAATAATATAAGTGCAATGCTGCCCAGTCTGCTGGGCCAACAGTGCGCCTTGGGCGAGCTTCAGTGCTGACACAACGCACTTTTGCTGACCCCGTGAAAGAACATCCACGGCCAAGCGCCCTGATGCCGTCACACGTAATTCAGCGCGTTGGGGGCCTCCTTGGGTGAAGCCCTGCTCTTTATCCTTAGGTAGAGCGCTGGCCAGATAGCTGCTGAGATCCACCTGCTTATCCCAACCTCGTTGGTAATGAATATCGATCTCTTGCAGCTCGGTCAGGCGCATCAAAAACTGGGAGAAAATCGGTCTCAGTTGCTCAAGATATTCTGCCCGCAGGATCGAGATTTGCTCCCCCGTAGTGGCCACTTCTTGATCCCAGAGCCGCAACTCTAAAGGGTCTATTCTAGCATGTCTGAGCAGACTATTGCGTTGCTTGAGCGCACGCTGAAAGCGTTGCCAAACCGACATAAAGAGCGGCTGGGTATGAAAAACACCCCAATCAAGAAACTGACGGCGATCCTTAGGACTGCCTTCTAGCAGACGAAAGGCATCTGGATTAATCAGCTGAACAGGGAAATGACGCGAAAGCTCAGCAACACCTTGCGGCTTTTGACCTTGAAAGAGAATTTCTGTCTCTAAGGCGTTCAGTTGACGCTGGATACCGAGGGTAGTTTTATGCTGCGTCTCTGTTTGGTCGAATTCAGCAAAAACAGTAAAAGCGGCTTGATCGTGATGCACCAAAGATTTGAGACGCTTACTGCGAAAAGAGCGCGCGAGACTGAGTAGATAGATGGCTTCGAGGACAGAGGTTTTTCCGCTGGCATTCATGCCAATCAACAGGTTGATACCCGATGCCGGACGGATCTCGGCATCGAGTAGATTGCGAAAGGCTGTCAGCTTGAGACGGGTCAGCGCCATACAAAAGCCATCTGAGTGCGCTGAATCACATTAAAGGCGCATCGGCATCACCACATACAAGGCGGTGGCAGGTTGACCATGGGCTTGGATTAAGCCGCTTGAATTGGCATCAGAGAGAATCATCTCAATCTGCTCAATATCATCACCGATGTTGTCCATCACATCGATGAGGTAGCTGACATTAAAGCCGATTTCGAGCGCCTCACCCTGGTAGTCGAGTGCTAGGGTTTCAGAGGCTTCTTCATGCTCAGAGTTACTGGCCTTTAAGGTGAGCAAACCAGGCTCAAGCAGCAGACGGATTCCTTGAAACTTCTCATTCGCGAGAATGCTGATCCGTGAGAGGATTTGGCGCAGCTCTAAGCGAGGGCAGACAAGCGTTTTATTGCCTTCTCGTGGGATCACACGCTCATAGTCTGGGTAGCGACCTTCGATATGTTTCGAGATAAAGGTATAGCTACCAGCGTTAACCTGAAAATGCTGCTCACCAAAAATAAACTCGATCACATCGTCGCTCTCTTCGAGCAGCTTCGCCAAATCATGGACGGCCTTGCCGGGCACGATCATGCTGGAAGCTTCTATCTCGGGTGTCTGCACCTGCGCATCTGCCAAGGAGAGACGATGGCCATCTGTGGCAACGGCACGCATCTGGCCGGTTTTCAGCTCAAAGTACATGCCATTCAAGTAATAGCGTATATCATCACGTGCCATCGCAAAATCATTACGATGGATCAAGTGACGCAAAACCTTCTGCGGCAGATTCACCTGATGGCTCACCGGACTGAGCTGCATGCTAGGAAATTCTGAAGAAGGCAGGGTTTGCAAAGTAAAACGGCTGGCACCAGAGACGACCAGCGCCTTGTCTCCCTGCAGTTCAAATTCGATCTGCGCGTTTTCACGTAAGGACTTACAAATATCAGAGAGTTTTTTCGCAGGAACAGTGATCGTTCCAGGTGAGCTCAGATGATCCAAATGCAGACGCCAAATCAGCTCAACTTCTAAATCCAAACCGGTGATGGTTAAACCTTCTGCCGTGGCATCAAGTCGGATGTGCGAAAGAATTGGCAAGGTGTTACGCCGCCCAACCACACCCACCATTAATCCTAAAGGGCGTAAGAGTGTTTCACGTGAAACGCTAAATTTCATAATCGACCTTCCATCATAGATG